>JAPUEP010000125.1 GCA_027492515.1 Hyphomonadaceae bacterium | reverse complement strand
CCAATGATGCGGCGCCCAAAGGAGACAATAAATGAACACTTCGCTCCCAGCTTATGGACTTTGGTCACTTGTAATAATCAACTCACTGGTTTTCATCATTTTTGCTTTTAGTTTTGCCAAGCCAAAAACATCGACTGATTGGCGTTCGTTTGGCATGTTTTCAGCGTTTATTGTCGCACTTTTCACCGAAATGTATGGATTCCCATTAACAATCTATTTGTTGATGCCATGGCTATCAAGCCAATTTCCAAGCGTGAATTTTTTGTCACATGATGCAGGGCATTTGCTTGAAGTAATTTTTGGTTGGCGTTCCAATCCGCATTTTGGACCATTTCATATCCTTAGTTTTCTATTCATTGGGGGTGGATTTTGGTTGCTGTCTGTTGCTTGGTCGGTGCTATATACCAACCAACTACATGGGACGCTTGCCACCACTGGCGTCTACGCGCGCATCCGTCACCCACAATATGTTGGATTTGCGTTGATAATGTTCGGGTTTCTTCTGCAATGGCCTACAATCGTAACTTTAGTTATGTTTCCAATTTTAATCTATATGTATGTCAGGCTTGCCCGAAGTGAAGATGAAGCCGCTCTAAAGGAGTTTGGCGATGAATATTCAGACTATGCAAAGCACACACCAGCATTTTTTCCAAAGCAATTTTCCACAAATATTGGGACATGAAATAATGCAAAGAACTCAGCATTCGCATTATTACGAAACAATCCATAGTATTATCGCCAATCTAGGAAAGTTTTTTTTTAATTCCTTGATTGTCAAATAAAAATGCGATTTTTTAAGTTTCGGTCATCGCAAAATCAATCCTGATGATGCGATGATGGCTCACTGATTTTTGCCATTCGGGCCTTTACAAAAGGGTGGCAATGAAAACCTTAGGAGGTTATTATGATTATGTATACAATGCATATTGGGATTGCACTATATGCAATCGGCTTCGCGGCTGGACTTGTCGCCTTGCATTATGGCGAAGCCTTAAAGGCCAAATTGATAAAATGGGCGGGTTGGTTTTTAACCGTGGTTTCCGCTTTAGGCTTTTTGTGCATTCTCTATTATTCAAGCGCGTATTTCTTTAGTGGAAGTTTCAAACAGGCGTATGGACCAGCGATGGCACATAATTGTCCAATGGGTGGCATGATGAATGGCACAAATGACGGTTCGCACATGATGAATAATGGAACCATGATGGAAAATGGCATGATGAATGGGGCAACAGCAAATCATACACAAAAGTAATTTGCCTTTTGCTAACAAGAATGGTAGGTATTTGCAATGTTTCAGCGCTTCTTAACATGTTTTTCGGTGTTGGTTTTTGTCTTTACGACAATGACTTCACCCGCGTTTGCGCAAGACATGCTACCAAGTGCTGGCACAAATGCAGTGGCAAGCCAAAATATTCATTCGGATAGTGGAAATTCAGATTGTGCGCACATGGACAAAGCTGAAATGGCGAAAATGCCGCAAAGCAAGATGCCTGCTGCGCCAAGCAATTCAGATGATTGCTGCAAGCAAAAATGTGACTGCAAAATGGCACATTGCTCCACAAGCGTTTTGTCATTTGGAACTGCTGGCTTCACAAGTCAAATAATGAAAATTGTGAAAGCTGGTCTGCCAAAGGCGCAAATCCTTGCTTCGATTAATCTCGATCCGTTAAAAAGACCTCCGCGAACTTAGTTGAAATTAGGCGCGCAGTGGCGCGCCCAAAGGCCGCACGAAATCCCTTGTCATAAACGAGGGAAGTTGTTCAGTGCAAAATGATTTCAATTTAATTTCAGGAAAACCAAATGAAAATACCTATTTTTAATTTGCGTCGCAGGGAGTTCTTATCTTCCTCGGTCGCATGCCTTACGCTAGGCGCTGTAGGGATTAACTTAGCCAAACCAAGTTCGGCACAGGCAAAAGTGCGCGAGCATAGCCTTACAATCGCCAAAGAAAATGTGCGAATAATCGGCGGCGAAGCCCCCAAAATAACTATCAATGGCACTATCCCGGGGCCAGTCTTGCGCTTCGCTGAAGGCGAAGATGCAGTTGTTCATGTTACCAATAATATGAATGAAGACACTTCGGTTCATTGGCATGGCCTTGTTGTTCCGGGCCCAATGGATGGAGCGCCCGGCTTTAATGGCGCAGTTCCTATCAAGCCTGGTGAGACCTTTACATATAGATTCCCAATTGTGCAGTCAGGCACATATTGGTATCACTCGCATTCGGGCGGACAGGAGCAAGATGGTCATTATGGTGCAATAATAATTTCCCCAAAAAGTCCAGAGCCGCAACCTGCTGATCGCGATTATGTAGTCATGTTGTCTGATTATAGCCGCGAAACTTGGGCACAAATATTGGGTCATCTGAAAATGGATTCCGATTATTACCAATATCGCCGCCGAACTTTGGGCGATTTGGCAGATGACATAAATGAACAAGGCTTAACCCCCGCTTTGCGCAATGCTCGCCAATGGGGGCAAATGCGAATGCTTGAAACCGATTTATCAGATGTTTCGGGCTATACATTTTTGACCAATGGCAAAAGCCCCGCGCAAAATTGGACTGGTCTATTCAATCTTGGCGAGCGTGTAAAATTGCGCATTATCAACGCTGGCACCATGACTATGTTTGACGTGCGCATTCCGGGGTTGAAAATGCTGGTTGTCGCCGCAGATGGGCAAGATATTGTACCAATCGAAGTAGATGAATTTCGCATGGGAACTGCCGAGACTTACGACGTCATTGTCACGCCAACCGAAAACAAAGCCTACACCTTTGTCGCCGAATCTTTGGATAGGGAAGGTTTTGCTTTGGGGACGCTTGCCCCGCGTGAAGGCATGAAAGGCGAAATCCCAAGCCACCGCCCACGCGCCCGCCTAACTATGGCCGACATGAACATGGAGCAAATGATGAAAGACGATCCAAATATGGATATGTCTAACATGGATATGAATAGCGGCTGGTCAGTGATGAATGCGCCTGAAGGCACTAAAGTTCTAAACTATGACGAGCTGGTAAGCCTTAGGCCGCACACGGATTTACGCGAGCCAAGCCGCGAAATTACGGTAAGGCTTGGCGGCAATATGCAACGTTATATTTGGACCATGAATGGGCGAACATTTAATCCGATGCATGGAATTGATGTTGGCTTTAACGAGCGGGTTCGCATTATTTACATTAATGAAACCATGATGGCGCACCCAATCCACTTACATGGAATGTTTGTGCAATTGGATAATGGGCAAGACATAGCGCGAATGCCAAATAAACACACGGTAATCGTGCCACCTGGCCAAACTGCATCTGTCATATTAACGGCGGATAACACAGGCGCTTGGCCTTTTCACTGCCATTTACTTTATCATATGGCAGTTGGCATGATGACGACATTGAATGTGTCAGAACCGCAAGCAATGCCAGTCTCGCAACCAAATACTCCTCCTGAGGCCCCAAATTCGAAAGGGCACAATCATGTCCATTAAGAAAATAATTCTAGTCTTTGGTGTGGTATATGCCACGCCTGCACTTGCCGAACCAGCCATGAATCACGATCATGGTGGCGCAAATTACCATGCTTTTCGTCTTGAAACCGATTTTGGCCAATTCAAAGGCGAGAATATTGCATCATGGGATTTAGACGGTTGGTATGGCAATGATTATGATAAATTGTGGCTAAAATCTGAAGGTGAAATTGCTGGCTCGAAAACTGAACAAGCAGAGATCTGGGCGCTTTACAGCCGCAATATCGCAACCTTTTGGGATGCACAAATTGGATTACGACAAGATTTTAAGCCACAAAGCCATAGCTATTTGGCGGCGGGTTTTAATGGCCTTGCACCTTATTTCTTTGAAACTCAGGCACATTTATTTGTGCGTGATGACGGCGCTATAAGCGCAAGATTACGCCAAGAGAATGACCTTTTGATAACCAATCGTCTTATCGTGCAACCCTATGCTGAAGCCAATTTCAATGGGGAAGCAGATAGAACGCTGGGTTTAGGCAGCGGACTAAGTGATGGCAATATTGGTCTTCAAACTCGCTATGAGTTTTCGCGCGAATTCGCGCCATATTTGGACATAAAATACGCAAGTAAGTTTGGGCAAACCAAAGATTGGGCAAAACTCAACGGCGAGAAAGCCCAAGCCACAACATTTAATATCGGCATTCGATTAAAGTTTTAATTTGAAAAGGAATTTAGAAATGAAAAAAACTATCGCCTTGATTGGCACAATATTCGCAGCAATATCACCATTTATATCTAACCATGCCTTAGCACATGGTCGCATCACAAGCGCTATGCCTAGCGCAAATCAAGTGGTGACGGCTCCTCGAAGCATCATGTTACATTTTAACGAACGGATCGAACCTCGTTTTTCGTCAATTGAATTGGTAAAACCTGATGGAACAAAAAATACGCTGGCATCATCTGTAGTTGGCGGAGGGTTGATACTAAATGCACTAATCTCACCTGCGCTTCCGCCGGGTCTATATACTGTCAATTGGCGAGTTGTGACCAAAGGCGACGGCCACCCAACAAATGGCACTTACAGTTTTACAATTAGATAGGATAATAGGCCATGTGGTTAACAAATTTTGCAAAATTTTTGCAGTATGTTGGAGCGTCTGGACTGTTTGGCATAGCATTCTTTCTTATCGCTTTTGTACGGCCACATGGCCAACCCTTTGATCAAATATTGAGTTTGGTGAAGCGCTTATTTGCGGTTGCGTGCGTGCTTGTTTTGGTCGGTGCTTTCATTTCACTTATTGGCTATGCAGCAAGTATGAATGATTTGCCGCTAAATAAACTCACATTCTCTCAAGTAGCAGAAATTGCCAGCACAATGGATGTTGGTCGGTTTACGAGTTCGAGGATTGTAATTAGCGTGGTTGCTCTATTTCTAATTTTTTCAATGCGTCGCGCTACTTATTTCCTCAAATTGCAATGTTCGATAGGTGCAATTATTTTGGCAAGCCTTGCTTTCACCGGCCATGGTGCCAAGGATGAGGGGGTAAATGGTATTATTCACCTTGGCGCTGATATAGCGCATCTGCTTGGTGCAGGCTTGTGGATTGGTTCTTTATTCGCCTTTTTAACTTTATTATTGATGGAAAAAACGAAAGAAGTTCAATTGCTTATGTATGACACTCTTTCAAGGTTTTCAGGTTTGGGGTCAATAATAGTTGCGACTATCATTTTAAGCGGATTGGTAAATTCATATTTTTTGATCGGAATTGCCAATATCACACGGGTTTTTACTTCACCTTATGGAATTTTGCTTTCAGTGAAAATTGGATTATTCTCAATTATGGTAATTTTGGCTGCCCTAAATCGGTTTGTCTTAACCCCCAATTTAGGCAAGTCATTCGATGATGGAGTTATTAACTCGAATATTATGAAACCTATCAACAAAAGCATTATTCTTGAAACATCAATTGGGCTTATTGTAATTTTTCTGGTTAGTATTTTTAGCTCCCTTGAGCCACTATTATAGGTGTTAAATGCAAGAACGAAATAACAGCAACAATATTCGCCAGAGATTATTGCGAGGGATTATTCTCTTGATAGCAACGTTAAGTATTATACTGTGCACCTTTACAAGTGCGAGTGCGAATGATTATTTAATAAATCCGCCAATCGTTATTACTTCTTCATCGATGGATTGCTGCCCTAAAAACTCTGTATCAGAAAAATCTTGCAATAGATTATATTCGCCTGTCTGCCCAGAATATGAGTTTGTTCGGGTAAAATCTTTAAGCAGCGTCATTAAATATGTTATTTCTGAAATCATATTTTCAGGGCGTGACATTAAACCAGATACACCTCCACCGCGATATTTTCATCAATAATCAAAATATTTATTTTTAACTATTTATAAAAGGAATTTATTATGAAAAATCTTATTATGTTTTCATCTCTAGCGATTGTCTTCGCGGCTAGCTCAGCTTTTGCTTCAAGCCCCGAAGCATTCACGCATGCAATACAAACATGCTGTGATGCAGCTTTGGCTTGTTGCCAAGCTGGTTTGGCGTGCTGCGCGAAATAATCGCACTTTCAACCAATACGCTCGCGCAAAGGAAACTTTGCGCGGGTTTTGGTTAATAGATGTTTCAATCCTTAATTTCTCCATTACGCATAGACTGAAAATTGCTAATAATGTTTCATTTCAGAGCTGCTGAATAACCATATCCTTAGTCACATCAACATTAAACCGATACCCCGCCCTTATTTGGAGGGTTGGATGTGGTGTTAGGCTTCGCGCAATAACTTGACTTCCCGTTTGCCCTAATTGTTGACCAACTGCTCCCGCTATTGTTTGCCCAGTCGTTATGTTTTGGCCGTTTGTAGCTTGCGGTTGGGAGACTTGTATTCCTGCTGCGAAAATCGACATCAGAAGCGCCGAACCAAACGTTTGGCGGTAATGGTTGTTGACCCTGTCATTGAAACCTGCGTATCCGCCTTGATCAGATGCGGGCATCATATTCAAATCCATTGACGAAGCGTCTGGGAATATTATTCTGTTCCAAGCTACCAGCACGCGGCTTTGACCCGTTGTTACCGCATTATCGTAAGTGCCCACAAGCCTTGAACCCTGCGCGATGAGTAAGTGTTGTCCAGTTGCGGTATCATATACATTTTCAGACACTTGAGCTATTATCTGCCCTGGCAAATCCGAATTTAGTCCACTAATCATAATTGCTGGAATTACTGAGCCTGCCTTTAATTCATATGGTGATATGGCTGGTGTTCTTGTCGCAGATGAATAATTGGTCGCATAAATCCTTTGTTGGATGAAACTGCGCTTTGCAGCTTGTCCGTTAAAATCAGAAACGTTGTCAGCACCATATTGCGAGGCATCTCGATCATTTGGTGTTGTTTGACTATATCTTTGGTTGCCAGCTATCGAGCCAATTGTATTAATTGGATTGTCTTGCAAATTTGAACTAGTGCTGTGTCCCGATTGAACATTCGTCGGTGAATTTAACGCGGCCATTAATGCCGCTTCTCGTGACTGATTAGCCGACGTTTGTTTTTGTTTATAGGTAGCCCATTGCTCGGCGTAGCGCGAAGGAGTTGGGTTAGAGTTTGTATTTGTTGCTTGGACTGTTTGCTGGGGCGGACTTTCATTAATCTGCGACACTTGCGGGCCTTGCATTTCGCTTGGCGCTTCAATTAAATTGGTCTGGATAGGTGCTTCCGGTCTTGCAACGTTTTGATCTTGCGCCAGTTCTCTTGGCGGCGATGAGGCTTGAGAAGCTTTTAGAGATGTATCTGTCTTCTTGTATTGTTGGTTGCCGCGCGCGACAGTTGCATACATCATAAGTGCAACGACCAAGACACCAAGGCCAATTGCAATGTTTTTAGGGACATCGTTCAAGCGTCGACCGCCGACACCGCGAGAGGGAGCGCGCCCTAATAACGAAGGCGACTCTTCAGGTGGGTCAATAGTTTGATTTACATTGCTCATGGATTTGCCCTTATAGTTAGAGGTGAAGCGGGGACAATCGAATTATTTTCGCCTTTGCTGAAAAGGCGCGTTGCTTCGCGATTATCGGCGCGAATCCTGATAAGGATATTGTCATCGATTTCGCTGACTAAATACCAAACTTTCATGTTGGTAGTGTCTGTAGTCGTAGCGATTTTAAACCCATTGCTTTGCAGTTTTGACATTACTCTGGTGCTAATAGTTTCATTGGCATTTGAAGACATGCTCGTTGAAAATTCAACATTTTGAGCGCCAGCCGCTTGAGCTTCTTCGCTAACCCAATCTGCAATCGCCGTTGATATGTATTCGGACCTATCGTTTATTGTACTCGATATTGAAGGCTTTTGAATATTGGATTTTAGTTTGTCGATCGAAGCGCAGCTGGTTAGACAAAGACCTGCCGCCAATAGTGATAAGATTTTCTTCATGGCCTAATCTCTCCTAGTAATTGTGACTTTGGTTTGGTGATTACCCGTGCCGCCAATTAGCTCGGCCCTGTCAAAAATCTTGTCGACTATATATCTTGTTCCAATCACTCGATAATTCACCAATTGCTCTTGATGACCTTCACCTAAAACCAACAAGGCAGGGGCTTCGGAAGTCGCGACCGCTTCAGGGAATTCGATGTAGGTTTTATTGCTATCGCTATAAACCCGAGTTGGTAGCCAGCGAGGCTTAGCGCCAGTTATGCTGTAATTGAAATTTAGCGCGCTTTGCGATGGCATATTTGTATTACCAAGCGGTGTTACTCTTTCGCGATAATTGCGCCATTGCTCTTGGCGGTCATCGCCATAAGTGAATGAAATTCGCGCCATATAATCAGTGCGGCGGCTCACAAGTTTCAGAACATAAGTTCTACGGTCAGTTGTGATAATTGCGTTAGTTTGCAAGGCGGCATCGGTTGGTTTTACAATAACATGAGTAGTGGTTCCCATGCCGGAGCCACTGGTCGCAGGTGTTAATCGCCACCTTACCGCATCGCCAACATTTATGTCGTTTACCACTTCGCCTGCTTGCAGAGTTATGTCGCAAACTATCAAAGGTGCGCAAACGATTGACGGCATGGTTTCGCCAAATGGAAATACGATAACCCCTTCAGCCCCTTGGGTTGGCATCACGTGATTGTTGGAATAATTTCGCGCCATTGCCATGCCAATGCTTTCCCTTTGGGTCAGCGTAGCATTGCGCCCCGACATTAGGTTTGCAGGTGGAGGCGGAACAGTTCGGCGCTCAATTGCAACTGGTTCTGTCACTACGCTATCGGGCGCCGGTGGTGTTACATTTGCTTGGGGCGCGTCATTTATACTTTTGGTACTTGCTCCGATTGCTGGCACTTGAGGCCTTGGCGAAGCCTTCGCTTTAGTACGCGCGCTTTGTGGTCGTGAACTATGCGAAGCTCTACTCGCTCTGTTTTGACTGTCATTTGTCCTTGATGTTCCTGCTTGTGCGCTCGAATATAATATAAGTGCAAATGCAGAAATTGATAATATGAATTTGTTACGCATTTTCGCCTCCCTAGATTCTTTGTGACCAAGAAATTGCGTTTATTATTATCCCCATTGGGTTGATGAGCGCGTGCGCTTCTTCGGTAGGTGGGACAATTGATATCCCAACTTGGGCTTGCCAATTGGCATTGCTAACTAATCTGCCATCACGCTCGCGGATTTCTTCACGCCATTCTATTCGGTAGCTATCGGGCGTGATCGGTAACACCGATTCAACTGAAATTGAGACGCTTTCAGTTTTAGCTCGCTCAAACGGTTGAAATGTAGTGTGAAAATCTGCCAAGGTTCTAAATGCGGGCGAATTATTGCCAATCAAAGCATAAGCATCATTCACCGCCTTATTTTGAGCAGCCGCGTCAAAATATACGCTTCGGGTATTAGTAATCCAACTTGCCAATTGGGCGCGAATTATTCTTGTGTCAGGTATCGCAGCTTTTCCTGCAACACCAACTGCTACCGCATCGCCCAGCTTATCAACTTCAACTACATAAGGCGTTATTTTGCTTTGCGCGCCAACCCAGGCTAGACCGCCAACCGCCGCACCCGCCACACCAAGTGCGAAAATAGCGATTAATTGCCAGTTTCGTGTTTGCGAGATATAGCTTCCATAACGCTCATTCCATTCGCGCCTTGCCGATAAATAAGGATTGGTTTGTTCGTTGCCGCTCGGCGCGGCTGCTTGTGCTAAAGGTACATTTTGCTTTATTTTAAACATGGTTGCTATCCTTTTTGAATGAATTTTACTTCGCTAGTTATTCTGTGCTTATGCTATTTCCTTGATTTGGTTCTACCTGTTCTTGGTCTTGCAATTGGGTTTGGATTGGGCTTTTCGTGCCGTTTTCGTTGCCACTTGCTATTTCGCTTGCGGCACGACTTCCGTTTAATTGGCCAGCTTGGAAATTCATGTCGGCAGACATACGCCCGCCCATTGTGCCATGACCCATGTGCTGACCACTTAATCTTGACCCAATGTCCGCCATTGCAGCTTTGGCGAGATTGCCAGTTGCCATTGCAGCCGAAGTCATAAATTGTGCGCCCGTGCCTTTTGGGGCACTTTCATTGTTCGAAGAGGATTTAAGCTGTTCACTTGCAAGTTTTCCTGCACTATTCATTGCCATGCCAGCGCCTATGGCAGCTTCGCCAGCGCTTGACATTGCCGACATAGCGCCACCTGCGCTGGCAGCCATGCCTCCCATTGCGCCAACCAATGCACCGCCGCCCGTGAATGAAGCGCCAGATATAAGTGCTTGCACCATGTCTGGAATTACCTTGACCAAAGCGAGCATAACAACCGCAAAGCCAAGCATTATTATGCCATCATTAATGTCATCTATCCCGGTGGCTGCGAAATCAGCAAAAAGTGTTTGACCTACGCCAACGATTATCTGCATCACAAATAATTTTGCGCCAACACCAAAGACACCAATAATAGCTTTATAAGCAACATCCTTGGTCCAACGTGAACCAGCAAACCCAAGGAATAATACCGACATTGTCGATATCCCCCACGCCGCCACTAATGTCATAATCATCATTGCCACGATAAGGGCGAAGACTACCATGGTTACGATTGCAACTATGCCCATGACTATCGAATCGCCAAGCTCAGTAATCGTCATTTTATCAAGCATGGCTTGTCCAAGTGCCATGCCAGAGCTGAATATATCGGCAGGACTAAGACCAGCCGAGCCACCTACCGAGCTTGCAGCACTTCCGCCTGCTTCCCCAAAACTTTGCACAATGATATTGCCAAGATTGGCACCATTTTGGATTATGAAGAGGCCAAGGCCGATGAATAGAATTTGTTGAATAAGTGCTGCTGATATATCGCCTAAGTCACCGCGTTTAAAGGCAATAGAAATCATAGCATAGCTAAATTCAATCCCCGCCAAAATCATAAATAAACTTCGAGCATATCCAAGAAGTGTACCTTGCATTCCTTGAAATCTTGCTTGGAATAAATCGGGAATTGCGTTCAAGGCTTCCGGTGAAGCGGTTGCAGCTAATGCTAGGTGAGGCGCAAGCGAGATTATCGTAATTGCTGCAAAAGAGCAGAATTTCCAATGTTTAGGAACACCGTTCTCCATATCAATACCGCTTCCCGCCAGACGTTTTGAAGGTGCGTGATTGATGCAGGCGGCCACTATTTGCAGCTCTCACATCGGCTTGATCTTGCTGGCTAGCCATCCAATTGGCTTGCATTTGGGTTTGCAGCATCATTAATTGGCGGAGTTTTTGGGTTTGCCTCACCCCTTGCGCCGCCATTTGATTACCTATTTGTGCCGCTTGCATCCGCCCTTGCGCTGAATTACCCATCTCTTCGAGTTGGTGCATTAATGCGTCTTCGTCGTCCAATTGATTATTCTGCAAACCAATTGCGCCGAGAGTTGCAGCAACCGACGATTTAGTTTCATTGCTCCATTGGTTATATTTACCAGCAATTGAGTTTGCACCATTGCCAGAATAGGTGGCATAACCTTGATACCTTTGGCGAATTTGCTGCTCGATATCAGTGCCTTGATAGGATAGTGATTGCACATTTTGCATTAATTGATTGACGCGGTTTATGCTCTGCATTGTCTGCCCCCAATGTTGCGCGGGTAGAGTTGCAGTATTCACTATCATGTCATTCAATTGTCTTTGTGCAATTTGCAATTGCTGGAGTTGTTGATTTAGCTGGTCAATTAACCGCGCGACTGCCACAGGATCATAGACAATCTGGCCAATAGCTAAGGCCGGCGTTGGAATGCTAATTGAAGACATTCCACTTAGCAATGTCATAATCGCCAAACCTATAGAACGCCTTTTTCTATTTGAGATTTTCATATTTAACATTCCTTTCTTCCAGCCATTTGTATGGCCAATTATCGCCGTGACGTTCGTGCAATTCACGAACTCTTGCTAATTGTGTTTTATCCGACACCCCCACAAATGAGAGCGCAATCGGGCCAAGATTTAGGTCAAACAGTCGCCGCCCTTCGGGTGAGACATAATAATAATGCTGCTTCTTGCTCGCATTGCGGATGATCTCGATTTGGGCATCATTCATGCCAAACATCGTGTAAAGGTCACGTGGGCCAACAATATTGTCGGTTCCAGCTTTATCTGCTTCTTCATTAGGGAGCAGGATTTTAGTCGGACAGGCTTCTAAAAGAACATCAAGAATTCCTGACTTAACCGCATCTGATAATGATTGCGTGGCAAGCACTACAGTGCAATTTGCCTTGCGCAAAACCTTGAGCCATTCGCGGATTTTTTCACGGAAAGTCGGGTGTCCCAACATTACCCATGCTTCGTCAAGGATTAGCATTGCGGGCGAGCCGTCTAATGACCGCTCAAACCTTCTAAATAAATAAAGCAATACTGGAATAAGGCTCTTTTCGCCCATTCCCATTAATTCTTCAATTTCAAAGACCGCGAATGCGCTGTTTGATAATTCGTCTTTCTCGCTATCAAGTAAAGCGCCTAATGAACCCTGCAAACTATAAAAGCCGAGAGCCGCGCGTATTTCTTCGTCTTGGACGGTTGCAAGGAAATCCGTGATTGTGCGACCATCTTGATTTGAGCGCATTAGCGTCAAAGCACGATGTATAGCTTGTCGTTGACTTGGGCTAGGCGCACGATCGGCTTGTAATTGAAACAAAATAGCTAACCAGTCATTCGCCCAAGCTGCATCATTATCACTTTCAAGATGAGAGAGTGGACACATGCCTATAGGGTTTTGGCCTATTTGGTGATGATCGCCTGCAATATCGTAATGCTTTCCGCCAGTTGCAAGCACGAGCGGCATCATTGATTTCCCTTTGTCGAAAGCAGTTATTCGGGCTTTGGGATAGCGCCTAAATTGCGCAGCAATTAGGCCAAGCAAAGTTGATTTACCCGCACCTGTTGGCCCAAATATCAATGTATGGCCAACATCACCAATATGCAGGTTTAATCTAAATGGTGTCGTGCCACTGGTTGCCGCATGAAGCAAAGGCGGTGAATTGCTTGGGTAAAATGGACATGGATTATATTCACGCCCCGCCCATACCGACGACAATGGAACCATATCTGTTAGCGAAAGCGTATGAAGTAAAGGGCGTCTGATATTGGGAATGGCGTGACCAGCAAGCGAACCTAGGAAGGCTTCCATAGCATTTACAGTCTCAATCCTTGCGCTAAAGCCTTCGCGCCGAATTTGCTTTGCAACTATGCGCGCATTCTCATTGGCTGCTTCTGCCGTTTTGGCATAGATAATAACGACTGGAGTATAGTAGCCATAAAGCACTACACCACTATTTGCATCAGCAATTGCGCCTTCAGATTCTCGCTGCATCATTAAGGCATCTTCATCAATTACCCCGCCTTCAGTTTTGAACATTTGTGACCAGAAACCGCGAACTTTCTGCTTCCATTGCCGCCGATATTTATTAAGCTCTATAACCGCTTCATATTGTTCCATGTATATGAAACGTGAAGACCAGCGATATGTAATTGGTAAATGGTCGAGAATATCCAATATTCCGACATAAGATTCTGCAGGAAAGCCATCTATCGCCACACAGGCAATATAATTATCGCCAATCTTTGGGGTGTCGCCAACATAGGTTTCGACATTGCCAATATAGGCATCCATATACATAGGGATTGGCGGGATATTAACGGGATTTAATTCGCCAGTCAGTGAGAATTGTAGGTAATTGCCCAAATCGTCGCGTAGATGCTTTTTACCATTCGCATCAATGCTAACGTTGCTTTTCATGCGCCGAAGAGAGATATAATTACCAAGCCTGTCTTCGATTTCATTTATTGATTTTTTGAAGGATTCAAGGATTTTAGACGCAGGCGAAATCCCCTTCATATTTTCATCTTCATCATAAAGATAATCTTGGATTTTACTGTCTCGTCTAAGTGGCGGCGTATACATCAATATTAAGACATATTCGCTCTCAAAATGGGCGCCTTCAGCCATAAAGTCCTTGCGCCGCTCTTGATCGATTAATTTCGATATTGTGTCTGGAAAATGGGAGCTATTTTCAGCTGGATAGTCTGCAGCAGGTAATCTAATGGCATCATGCCAAGTTACCCACCCTGAACCTAATTGGCACATAGCCGCATTTATTCGTGCGCTAATATAGTTCTTTTCGGCCGGGGTCGAACTTTGTAAGTCCGAACCCCGATAATAGAACCCAGCCATAAGCGAGCCGTCTTTACCGAGTACAATCCCGTCGTCTATAAGTGCCGCCCAATTTAATAGGTCTGGCATAGCTTTGGCAGTGTCTTGGAATTGTTTTATCGCTAACATTGGTTTTGCTCATTTCTTGTAGAATGGCTTTGGTTTCGCCGAATAATAATTTTGGTATTTGATACTTCGCAAATAGATCTCGCTCATTTGAGGGTCGGCTTTTGCCATTTGCCGCAAAGCTGCAATCGACCCAAACCAAATTATGATTGCCGCAATTGTTGTGAACCAATTAAGAGCTGAGAAAATAAGTGCGAAGCAGATTAAAGCCGCCAGCAAGACTAGCTTGCGCTCGCCACCTGCAATCAGGTTAGGGCGGCCTAAGGCGCGTGATAATGGGGTTTTGCGTAAGGACATATTGCCGCTTAGCCTGCAAAAATGCCAATGATGCTATTGGCACCAACAATTACCGCAACCACAAGCACTATGAAAACCATAGTTCTGGCAAAGCCGGAGATTTCTCCGCCCCAGATTAAGGTCGCGCCTGCCGCCACGATCGCGATTACGGATATACCAGTTGCAACTGGACCAGAAATAGATTGTCGAACTTGTTGTAGTGGAGATTCCCACGGCAGCGCGTTTGCGGTGCTGGCGATGAATATGCTT
>JAPUEP010000124.1 GCA_027492515.1 Hyphomonadaceae bacterium | reverse complement strand
AATTTCGCCAATTGCAATGTTTACCTTTGTGATGATTTTGATAATGTCGGGGCTTGGGCTTTGGCTTAAAAATGATATTTTTATCAAAATGCGCCCAACCCTTATTTATAGTTTGATGGGGCTGATTTTAATTTATTCGGTTATTGTTCGCAATAATTTGTTGAAAACACTATTTGATTCGGCCATTCATATGGATGATGTTCATTGGCGAACATTGGCGTTGCGCGCGGGCATACTTAATATTTGCCTTGCGATTTTGAATGAAATTATGTGGCGTTTCTTTAGCGAAAAAATTTGGGTTCTATATAATATGTGGGGCGATGTTGCCATTAATTTGGCATTCTGGATAATTAATATCATGGCGCTTTCAAAATATATGACCGATGAAAATGGTAAACCGCTTTTAGAAGATGAAAAGGCATAAATAATGAAACAATTATTTAGATTTGGAATTGTCACATTTGCATTGGCCCAAATTGCCGCCTGTGCGTGCGTTCAGGATAATAAAAACACATCAATTGAGAAAGTGGATACCAAGGTGCAGCAAGCGCAAAATCAAGAAGATAAATATTTATGGCTTGAAGAAGTTGAGGGCGAAAAAGCCCTTAATTGGGTTAAAAGCCAAAATGATAGATCTTTGGCAAAGTTACAGGCCGATACGCGCTATAAAAAATTCGAAGATGAAGCAATGGCAATGGTAAAGGCCAAAGACCGCCTTACTTTTGGTGGTTTTGTTGACGGCTATGTCAGTAATTTTTGGCAAAGTGATACCCAAATTCATGGTGTTTGGCGCCGTGCAAAATTTGATAATTGGAAATCTGGCAACCCTGAATGGGAAAGTATTATTGATTTTGATGAATTATCAAAAGCGGAAGGTAAAAATTGGGTTTATAAAGGCGCCGATTGTTTAAATTCGCGCGATATGTGGAATACAATTTGCCTTATGTCGCTTTCAAATGGTGGGAAAGACGCCAATATTAAGCGCGAATATGATATTAAAACCCGCAAATTTGTTGAGAATGGTTTTATAATTCCAGAGGCTAAATCAGACACAACATGGATTGATAAGGATACAATCCTTCTTGGAACAGATTGGGGCAAGGATAGCCTTACTGAATCAGGCTATCCATATATTGTTAAAACCCTTAAACGCGGTCAAAAACTTGAAGATGCCAAAGAAGTTTTCCGTGGTGAAAAAACCGACGTTTCGGCGGGTGCGTATCGGGTTGAAGATGCGCCAAATCATTATGAATATTTTTTCTATAGAAGCCCAACATTCTTCACCAATATAACTTTTTATCAAAAACCAAATGGTGAGATTGTAAAATTAGACTTGCCACAAAAGAAAAACATTATCGGCCTTCGTGATGGCAAATTATATGTCACATTGAATGAAGATTGGACGCCGCGCGGTTCGTCACAAGTTTTTGAGCAAGGTTCTTTGGTGGAAACATCATTGGCGCAAGTGGCCGATAATAGTGGTAAAATTGATGTTAAAGTAATTTATGCCCCACAAAACCGCGAGGCGATACAATCGGCATCATTGGTAAAAAGCGGCATCATTGTAGATCTAAGCAAAAACGTAAAAAGCGAAATTAGATTTTATCAAAAATCGGGCAATGATTGGCAATATAGCACAATAGATTTGCCAAAAAATGGCGTTGCAGGGATTGCCGATTTGGACAGTCTCACCGACCAAATTTTCTATTCCTATAATGATTTCATAACCCCGCCATCAATCTATATGGCGCAAACACAGGCGCAAAAACCACAAATCATCCAATCGCAACCTGCGCGCTTTGATTCAAGTGATTTGATAGTTGAACAATTAGAAGCCACATCAAAAGATGGAACCAAAGTTCCGTATTTTGTGGTTCATAAAAAGAATATTAAATTTGATGGCAGCACGCCAACCCTGCTTTATGGTTATGGTGGGTTTGAAGTTTCAATGCTTCCAAATTATTCGCCTTATATTGGTAAAATGTGGCTTGAGCGTGGTGGTGCTTATGTGCTTGCCAATATTCGCGGCGGTGGTGAATTTGGCCCTGCGTGGCATGATGCAGGTCTTAAAACCAAACGACAAGTGGTTTATGATGATTTCATTGGCGTTGCCGAAGATTTGATAAAGCGCAAAATCACAAGCCCACGCAGGCTTGGAATTATGGGTGGATCAAATGGCGGCCTATTAATGGGCGTAATGCTTACACAAAGGCCAGAATTATTTAATGCGGTTGTGGTTCAAGTTCCGCTTTTGGATATGTTGCGTTATCACAAATTATTGGCGGGTGCATCATGGGTTGATGAATATGGAAGCCCTGATGTGCCACAAGAACGTGCATGGCTTGAAAAATTATCACCATATCAAAACTTGCATAAACGCAATGACTTCCCAGAGCCTTTGATTGTTACCTCAACCAAGGATGATAGGGTGCACCCTGGGCATGCGCGTAAATATGGCGCCAAATTAGAAGAATTGGGAATGCCATTCCTTTATTATGAAAATATAAATGGTGGACATTCGGCGGCGGCAAATCTTGTAGAAGGTGCAAAACGCCGCGCGCTTGAATTTACATATTTATCTGAAAAATTGATGGATTAATATGAAAATTGGTTTCGTTATCTTTCCAAATATTACCCAGCTTGATATGACTGGTGCGGCGCAATTTTTATCGCGTATGCCAAATGCGCAATGCTATTATTTATGGAAAGATAAAGCGCCAATTAAAACAGATTGTGGGTTTGAAATTATTCCAACCCACAATTTTGATGAAGCCCCGCAAATGGATATTTTATTAATGCCGGGTGGGTTTGGTATTTGGCCATTACTTAATGATGATGTGGTTTTGGATTTTTTGCGTGCCCAAGAACCTGCGCTTCAATATTTGTGTTCGGTATGTAATGGGTCACTAGTTTTGGGGGCGGCGGGTCTATTAAAAGGTTATAATAGCGCGTGTCACTGGGCATGGGGTCATAAATTACATGAATATGGCGCAAACTTTGTTGCCCAAAGGGTGGTTCAAGATAGAAATCGCTTTTCAGGTGGCGGCGTAACTGCGGGGATTGATTTTGCCCTTACACTATTTTCTAAAATCGCGGGTGATGATGCGGCAAAACTTGTGCAACTTGGCCTTGAATATGACCCCGCGCCGCCATTTGATTGTGGTAGCCCAGATAAGGCAAGCGTGCAGATGAAAGAAAAAATCATTCAAATGAATAAAGAACGCCTTGAAAAGCTTTATTCATAATTGCCTAAATAAGCTTAATCTGCGATAATGCGCACATTCAGGCATTATTCATAAACTACAGAGTAGCTTTTGAATTAATTAAGAAAACCAAACAAATTGGAATTGAAAAATGCATAATTTAAAAATAACTTTTACAATCTCCTCATTGGTATTAATGGGCGCGCTTTTAGGCGCCTGCGAAACCGTCCCTTATCCTGAGCGTGTGGCAGCGTATGAGACCAAGGTTAGGACTGAATTTGTTGGTAAATCGGTTGATGCTTTGTTGCTTGCAAAGGGGCCGCCTGAATCATCATATACATTAACTGATGGGCGCGATGTCATTCAATATTTGAAAGAGCGTTCTTATACAACGGGTGGTGGAACTTATACTGATTATCACACCGAAGTAATTGGTTATAAAACTTTTACGCGTGATAATGGAACAACCAAACAAATCCCGATTACACGCCAAGTTCCTTATTTAAGAACCGATCCGCTTGTTACGCATCATGAAAAATGCGCGCAACGTTTTGTAATTTCAAAAGCAAAAATTATTGAAGATTTCAAATGGGAAGGTAATTCGTGCTTTTAATGTATGAAATTTAATTCGACAAATTTCAACAAAGGCGTAGAAATATACCAAAGGTGTATGATGAAAAAATTATTAGGTGGCGCATTATTAGGTTTATTTGCAATTGGAATTAGTGCGTGTGAAACAATTCCATATCAAACCCGTCTTGATAATTTTGAAGGGCCAATAAAGGCAAAATATATTGGCCAAAGTGTTGATAATGTTGTCCTTGATATGGGGCCGCCATCATCTTCATATACGCTTTCTGATGGGCGTGAAATAATTCAATATTCATCGCGCCGCACCGACCGTTCAAGCGCGGGTGGAACAATCGCACTTGGCACTTCATTTGGGCATTATTATAATCGCGGTTCAGTATTAATGGCATGGCCAATGTTTAGCCCATATTATAATGATGGCTATTCTGAACGCGAATTAGTTTGCATTAAACGCTTTATGGTCAATAAAGACAAAAAAGTTGAAGACTTCCGTTGGGAAGGCAATTCTTGTTTCTAAAATAAATTAGATTGAAACCTAGCGTTTAGCTGATTAGCCACCCAAGCGCGCTAATGCGGCTTGCATATTTGCGGTTTGCGCTTGATATGCGGCAACTGCGGCAGAGCTTCCAGATGATGTCTTACCTTTTGCACTTGTTGATGCCGCCGATTGTTTACGAAGTGCAACTTGGGTTTCATTTGTTGAAATATCGCGATAGCCAGAGCGAATTCGTGTTAATACCGCATTGATTGAATCAAGGGCGGTTTTTGCCTTGGTTTTACCAGAAACATCAATATTGCTTGGTAAATCCAAAGCGATAATGACATTAGATTTTGTACCAGTTTTGGCATCGGTTGAAACCGCGCTAAAGCTTTGGGCAACACCTGCATCCATACCAAGTTGTTTTAGCGCATCAAGAACGCCATCACCTGCTGAAAGCTCTAATTTATATTTATCTTTCGGCATGATTGATAAATATTTGCTGCCATTTTTCATCAAAGTTGAAACGGTTGCAAAGCGTGATAATGAATTTGAAATCTTGGTTGTAAGGGTTGTCATTGTTTCACCCTTATCAATTGTGATTTTACGTTTTGAACCGCCATTTGCCGCAATATAGAAAAAATCACCTGCATGAAGGCCAGTAACATCAGTAAGCGATTGGCTTTCACCAAATAGCATTTCACCTTGCGGTAAGCCCATGCTTTCAAGGGATTTAGATTGATTATCAATCCCTGCAATCATTACTTTTGAATCTGCTTCGGCCTGAACATTCATTGTATAAATATCAGAACCATCAGTGCTTGAAATGCCTTGTAATTTTGTTTGCAATGCCAATTTATCGGCAGCATTTTCGTCAGTTACACCTTCAAAAGCAAGATCAATACGCCCATTGCTAAGGCTTAATGAATTAACTGGTGCACCCGCAAAATCTTTTGAGAAATTAACGCTCATATTTGATAGTTTGACCGATTTTAATTGGTCATACATTGCATCATTAGTGGTTTTTTCGCCTACGAATACGGCATTACCACTATTGTCAATTGCAAATTGGCTAAAGCGACCCATTCCGATTGACGATGCCAAAACATCCGCGCCACCAATAGAGCCATCAGAAGTATTAAGTCTGCTTAAATGACCATTATTTGAATCATCATTCCACGCAACATAAGCCTGTGTGCCACTTATTTGCAATGATACAGGGGCATCATTGCCACTTGTACCAAGGCTTTTGGTGTAAATTTCATTGCCGGACGTATCAAGCGCTTGAACATAAGTATCAGTGCCACCCAATGCAGTCGAAGAACCAATCGCATTTGTGGTTTTACCCAAAACCATCAAAGTGCCATCTTGGGCAAATTTTACGTCAATCGCGCTATCATCACCTGCCGCGCCTTGTTGGTGTTGCCAAAGGTCTTTGCCATTTTCATCAAATGCCGCAACAAAACTTTCAAGCCCGGTTCCAGTTGAAGTTACACTATTATCAAGTTTGCCATTAACCGCACCGGCGATTGCGATTGTGCCATCATTATCATTTACGGCAATTGAAAAACCTTGCGCCGCACTTGCAGAACCTAGAGAGCGTGAAAATACAACATTTCCCGCACTATCAATCTTTTGCAAGACAACATCGGTTGCAGCTTTTGGGTTAAAGTTTGCAATTTCGCCAGAAGAATCGGCAATTAAATATAAATTACCATCAGCATCTTTTGTCATTGCCCTGATTTTTGCGCTGCCATTTGTTGCGGCAAAATCAGTTTTTGAAACATTGCTTGCGGAAGTGCCATCAAGGTCGATACGACTTATAATGCTTTGTTCAACTTTATCTTTTGTTTTTGCGCCTGCAACCCAAATCGCACTTTGTGTATCACCCGCTGATGCGCCAAAATTAATGGTTTCACTATCATCAATTGCAAGTTTAAGGCTTTGTTGCTTGCTATCTTCAATACCTTTAACGGTCGATTTTTTTGTGCTTTCTACCGCCGAAAAGCGTGAATTTATGCCTGCGGCAGCCATTTTACCATTTAAGAAAAAGGCAACATTTTCAACGGTTCGCGGTGTTGAACCCATTTCACTTAAATCAACATCAACCGATTTTTCAGTTCCAATAATATCTTTGGCTTTGATTGAAAATTTAACATTACCAACCCATTGCGGAACAACAGTGGTTGAATCACCAGTTACAAGTGGATCAGTTGTATAGGTTTTACCAGTGGTCGAAGTGCCCCATGCATCACTTACAAGGCTTGTATATTTTTTGCCTGCAATCATTGATGCACCAGTTAAAGGATTGGCGGCAACATAGGCTTTAACTTCTTCAAGACCTTTTTGTATGCGGGTTTGAATTTTTGTACGTTCAGTATCAGATAAAGACTTTGTAGATGCAATTTCGGTTAATGCGCGGATTTTATCCATCGCATTATATATTATAAATAATTTTCTATCATTTGTATCTTTATCGGCAGAGCCAACACCATGTCCAAGATTAGTTTGAATTAATCTTGTGTCAGTTAATGCTGCGCTTGCTAATTTACCAGTTTCAGTTTTAGGGGCTGCACTATCCCATGGGGTATAATTGGCGATAGTTTTAGGTTTTTTTGCGACATAAGAAGATGTATCACTTGGGTAAAGGCTGCTTAAATCAAGCGCACTTGGGCTATAGCTCGATGATGACGAACCAAAAAGACCCAATGATAGTGGCGAAATTGTCAAATCTTTTACCCCATTTTTTGTCAAAAATAATTCATCTTGGTTACTTTGAACTTAAAAAATCAGATAAAATTTATAAAAAACTGTTTAAAAAGCAGCAAAAACACCAAAATATTTGACCTTTAGGCCATATTTGCGTAAAGGCGCGCCATAAAGTTTCTCCCCAAAGGATATTAAAGTGACTAATCAAACTGCGCAGATGCGCAATATCGCCATTATTGCACACGTTGACCATGGCAAAACGACATTGATGGACGCCATGCTTGCACAAGGTGGCGCGTATCGCGAAAATGAAGCACGTGCTGAACGTGCAATGGATTCGAACCCACAAGAAAAAGAGCGCGGCATTACCATTTTGGCAAAATGCACCTCTATCGAATATTCTCACGATGATATGATGCACCGCATCAATGTTGTGGACACCCCAGGACACGCCGATTTCGGCGGCGAGGTTGAGCGCGTATTATCAATGGTTGATGGCTGCCTTCTTTTGGTGGATGCAATGGAAGGCGCGATGCCGCAAACCAAATTCGTGCTTTCAAAAGCATTGGCACAAGGTTTGAAACCAATTGTTGTTTTAAACAAAATTGACCGCCCAAATGCCCGCCCAGAAGCAGTTTTGGACGAAGTATATGAATTGTTCATGGCGCTTGGCGCAACAGAAGAGCAATTTGATTTCCCTGTTGTTTACGCCTCTGGTCGTGACGGCTGGGCAAGCCATGAAAATAATGGCCCAACTTCTGATTTGACCGCACTTTTCGACACAATCGTAAAACACGTTAAAGCACCAGAAGCATCAAACAATATTGACGAGCCGTTTTCAATGCTTGTCACAATGATTGATTCAGATCCATTCTTGGGCCGTATTCTTACTGGTCGTGTTCAATCAGGTAAATTGAAAGCAAGTGACCCGATTAAAGCATTGTCACTTGATGGTGAATTGGTTGAACGTGGTCGCTGTTCAAAAGTTTTGGCATTCCGTGGCCTTAAACGTCAGCCAATTGATGAAGCCGTTGCAGGTGATATCGTATCAATCGCAGGCCTTACAGAAGCAACAGTTGCGCACACAATTTGTGACCCAATTGTTGAAACTTCAATTCCATCAACCCCGATTGACCCGCCAACATTGTCGGTAACTGTTATGGTGAATTCATCACCACTTGCGGGCCGTGAAGGTGATAAAGTTCAATCACGTATTATTCGTGCGCGCTTGTGGAAACAGGCCGAAACCGATGTTGCGATTAAAGTTGGTGAAACTGCTGATTCTGATGCGTTTGAACTTCAAGGCCGTGGTGAGTTGCAAATTGGCGTTCTAATCGAAAATATGCGCCGCGAAGGTTTTGAGCTTTCAATCTCACGCCCACGTGTGGTTTTGCAAAAAGACGAAAGCGGCAACACTTTAGAGCCAACTGAAGAAGTAATCATCGACGTTGATGATGAATTCACAGGCCCAGTAGTTGAGAAAATGTCAATTCGTAAAGCCGAATTGCATGATATGCGCCCATCAGGTGGTGGTAAAACCCGCCTTACTTTCTATGCGCCATCACGCGGTCTTATTGGCTATCACTCTGAATTCTTGACTGATACGCGCGGAACCGGCGTTATGAACCGCCTATTCCATGGTTATACACCGTGGAAAGGTGCTATCCCTGGTCGCCGTAATGGTGCAATGATTTCAACCGACACAGGTAAATCAGTGACTTATGCACTTTGGTATCTTGAAGAACGCGGCACACTTATGATTGGTGGCGGCGAAGATGTTTATGAAGGCATGATTATCGGCGAAAATGCAAAACCAGAAGATATGGAAGTAAACCCTCTTAAAGAGAAAAAACTTTCAAACGTTCGTTCTTCTGGCAAGGATGAGGCAATGCGCCTTACCCCGCCAAAACGCCTTACACTAGAAGCGGCAATTTCTTGGATTGATGATGATGAATTGGTTGAGGTAACACCAAAAGCAATTCGTATTCGCAAACAAGAATTAGACCCAACAAAACGTAAGCGTAAGCAAAAAGTAGATTAATTTTAATCCCCGTTTATTGCATTGCCCATCCAATGGATAATTCAGAAATTACGGGGTTTAATTTTTTTAGTGCTTTATCACTTGAATGTATAAGCCTGTCACCCGACAGGCTTTCATCATATTTTGCATTTGCACGCGGTTCAAAACGAATGCTTATTGTGCATTTTCGGTTTTTATCGCTTAGTGTGCCTTTATGAAAATCACTTGCATAGCCGCCATAATCCCAATCAAAGCCAGACATTGAAATTGCATTTTTGTTTATTTTCACAGCTTTGTCTAAAGAATCACCAATCTTTAAACCTGCTATATTCCATTCACTTGATTTGTCTTCAAACTGTATTGAAGATGGATGTTTTAATTCATCATCAAAAAATAAAATTTCAGCGCGTTTTTTCGGATTATTTGGGTATAAAATAATTCCTTTATAGACTTCACCTTCGGGTGCATTAATATTACCAAGTATAGCATTCTTGCCATACTTTTTTAAAATTGATTTTGCGCTATCATTTTTGCTAATCGGAGTATTACAACTAATATTTTGTGCAAATACTGGATTTGCAAATATTAAAGATGACGTAACGTAAACTATAAGTTTGCTTTTTTTCATTGTTTTTCGCCTTCTTTTTTTTGTTAATTATATATATTTTAAAGTAATATTAAATTTTCGAAAATGGTAAAAAGTATAATAATAACAATGATTAAAATGATTAAAAAATAATTATTACCTGTCATTTCACCCAAATGGGTGATTTTAAAAACTTTCAAAAATGTAAAATTATTATTGCTCGTAGTGAAAGTTTGACGTGACCTTATTTTTGCGCGGCCATAATTGCTTTTTCATTAGTTTGGTAATTATGCCTTCTTGACGTGCGGCTCTATGCCTCGATTTAAGTTTTGCCGCACGTCCCTTTTTTTAATATAATCTGATTTCTTTTATTAGTCCCGCAAGTTTTGATTGCTTCGGGCAATTAGTCTTGAAATAGACTTGGTTTAATTGCGACTTGATTGTGTTGCGGCTTACATTTCTTTCTTCGGCAACCTCATTAATGGTTTTTCCATCGGCAATTAAGATTGCAATATGTGCTTCACGCGTGGTTAATTCATATTGCTTTTGAAGAAATTCAATTATTTGATCATTGCTTTTTGGCTTGTCTTCAATTGATAAAATCAATTGCGGCATGGTTCCAGCAAGGCATATTTTTTGTATTTTTAAGATTGCACCCAATTGATTTTCAAGTTTTAAGTATTTTTCAATATTACCATCTGCATCTCTTAAATGCTCAATTGTTTCTAGAATTCTTTTTCCTTCTTTATTGATTGCAATCATATTATTGCCGTTGTTTCTTAGGCCATTTATAAGAAGAATTCTTTCAATCCCAATTCCATTATAATTCAAAAGTCGATTTGCAAAATCAGTATGAACAAATGGTTTTGCAGTATCTTCAACCACTTTTTGCAATATTAGATTATTATTCTTTGCCTTGGCAATTTCTTGGCGCGTCATAAGCATATTAATCAATTTCGGCGATAAATTATTTAATTGATTAACTTCGCTTGTGCTAAATGGTTCGCTGTTTTTGCCGCGATGTATCCCAATCGCCATTTGCCCGCGACTAGTATTAAAAATCCCGCCAATTGCATAGGTTAGGTCATCACCAAATTTTCTGTAATGTTCGTTTACAATTTGACTTTTTTCAAATTCTTCGCGTGATATTAGGCCATCAATAATATTCCATGCCCTATCAAGATTTTGCGGGTTTGCCCGTGCACTCCATAATATGTCTTTTTCAACAAAGTCTTTTGAATATGCTTCTAATTGCTCTTTGGGCCAATAGCCTGAATTTGCTGTGACAGAATGAGCCCCATCTTTAGAGACAAGATGGAATATCATAGAGCGAGCGCCAAAAGCACGTGTAATACGTGTTGGTAATTCGTAAAAAAGCTCATCGTCAAATGCGCTTTCAAATATGATATTTGGTGTTAGCGACATACCAAAATTAGCCTCGGCCTATAGCTTATTTTTAAAGCCCAATATTTGTCAAGCTATTTAGGCTTGCAAACACGATGAAAATCGACAAAAAGCGTTGAAAAAATAGTAAATTATAAAGGAATTAGTTTTGAAAAAGAAAATCGCCGCTTTTGATGTTGATGGCACAATTACTTTCACTGATTCTTTTATGCTGTTTCTAAGGTCAACAACAAGCAAATGGGGATTTATCACCAAATTATCGGCACTATTACCGTTTTTCTTATTGTATATATTGAAAATTTATAGCCGCGACAAGGTTAAAAACTGTATTTTAAATATATTTTTAAGTGGCAAAAGCCACGAAGAATACAAAAAAAATTGTCTAGAATTTTCCAAAATCTATGAAAAAATTTTACGCAACGACGCATTAGAAGCAATAGAAAGGCATAAGGTCGCAGGGCATGAAATTGCCATGGTTTCAGCGTCACTTGAAGATTATTTAATTCCTTTTGCCAATTCACTTGGCATAAAAAATGTAATCGCGACTAGGCTTGAAGTTAAAGATAATATTTTAACTGGCAAAATGCTTGGCCCAAATTGCCGCGCACAGGAAAAAGTAAATCGTATATATGAATATTTTGGTGATGTTGAAATTATTGCCGCCTATGGCGACAGTCGCGGCGATAAAGAAATGATTGAAGCGGCACAAGAAAAACACTATCGCACATTAATTGATGCGCCTAAGGACAAAGGCAAAATAATAAATGATTTATATTGGGGCAGTGGCCTTAAACCCTAGCAGGCGCGTTTCATTCCACCTTCAACAGAACAATAAAGGCGGTTTAAAACTTCTAAAACCTGATAAACTTCATTAGAGGCAAGGCGGTAATAAATATGCTGTGCCTCGCGGCGAGTTGCCACCAATTTTAAGGCGCGTAATTTTGCCAAATGCTGCGATAATGCCGCCTGATTTAGGGTTACAAGTTTGGCAAGTTCATTAACGCTTAATTCGCCATCTAATAAATTACAAAGTATCAACAAGCGCTTTGCATTGCCCATAGCAAGCAAAAGACTTGAGGCTTCTTCAGCCATGATTTCTTTATCTTCGGTTTTAATAGTTAGATTTTTCAATAAGCACCTTTATCTAATTACATTAGCATATTCGCAAGTAAAAGTAAATTAATTGAAAAATGTGGCAAATTGACGTATAAGGAAATATGAAATTCACACCACAAGATAGAGAAAAATTACGCGCTGCAAAATTTGTGGGCGATAAAGAGATTGATAGGATTGAAGAAATTGGTATTTTTAATTTTGAAATTCTTTCACAATCCACACCTGAATTTATTTGTAAAATGGTTGCTGCGCATATTGGTGCAAGCTGCTGGAGCAATAGCCCACAGGCGCAAACAGCAATTAAAAATGCAATTATAGTTGCAAAAGAAAATCTTTAATTTCGCCCAAAATTTGGCTTGTCATTATCTTGACCAGCGTCAATGACCTCTTTGCGCATTCTTCTTGCTCTTGTGATTGTCTCGAATAATGTATCGCCATCATCCCAACGAATTGCACGGCGAAGGGCGGTTAAATCTTCGGAGAAGCGCCCCAAAATTTCCATCACCGCATCTTTGTTCAAAAGGAAAACATCGCGCCACATTGTTGGGTCGGACGCCGCGATACGCGTAAAATCACGAAAGCCACCTGCCGAATATTTTACAACTTCGGATTCGGTAAGATTTTCCATATCTTCGGCGGTTGTAACAATGCAAAAGGCGATTAAATGCGGAATATGGCTTGTCATTGCCAAGACTAAATCATGGCGTTCGGGCGTCATATTTTCAACATTTGCACCCATTTTTTGCCAAAATTCTTCAACTTTTTTTACGGCTGTTTTGTATTCTTCATTATCATTTTCAAGCGGCGTAATGATTGACCAACGGTTTTCAAACAGACTTGCAAAACCTGCATCTGGCCCTGATAATTCTGTCCCTGCGATTGGGTGGGCGGGAACGAAATGAATTGATGGCGGTAAAATTTCTTGAATTTCATTTATAATCGCCGCCTTTACCGAACCAACATCCGATAAAATTGCGCCGCTTTCCATCAATGGCAATATTTCTTTGGCAACATTGCCCATTGCGCCCGATGGTGTGCAAAGAATTACCAAATCGGCAGATTTTAAAAGTCCTTTATAATCATCATAAACAACGCCCAAAGCTAATTCTTTGGCGCGGTTTCGCACATTTTCATTAGAATCATAAAGCGCAATTTCACCCGCGCATCCTGTTTCTTTGATTTTGTGTGCCAATGATGATCCAATAAGACCAATACCGATTATGGCAATTTTGTTGAAAATCATTTGCCCATAAATTCCTTTAATGCCGCAATAAGGCGCCCATTGGCATCATCCGTTCCAATTGAAACCCGCAAACAATTTGGCAAATTATAAGCCCCAATTTTACGCACAATAAGCCCCTTGGTTTTTAAGAAAGCATCACAATCATCGGCGTGTTTTGCATCTTTAAATTCAATCATGATGAAATTTGTAACGCTTGGAACGGCTTTAAGGCCAATTTCATTTATTACTTGCGTCAATTCACCAAGCCATTTTTGATTATGCGCCGCCGATGCTTGGGTGAAATTACTATCATTCATTGCCGCAGTTCCCGCTTTTAACCCCGGAAGCGATACATTGAATGGGGAGCGAACGCGTTGCAAAGCGTCAATAATTCTTTGTGGCCCATAAGTCCAACCAATACGAAGCGCAGCAAGGCCGTGAATTTTTGAAAATGTGCGCGTCATCAAAACATTTTCAAACTCGCCCGCCAATTCAATACCCGATGAATAATCATTAGCATTCACATATTCGGCATAGGCCGCATCCAACACCAAAAGAATATTTGATGGAATTGCCGCATGAAGGCGTTTGATTTCATCAAAACTAACATAAGTTCCGGTTGGGTTTGATGGATTATCAATAAAAATTATTTTGGTTTTTGGGGTGATTGCCGCCAAAATTGCATCAATTTGGGTTTGGTAATCTTTGGTTTTTGCCGAAACGCAAATTGCGCCCGCTTGTTGTGCAATAAGGCGGTAAACTAAAAAGCCATATTCAGATTGAATAATTTCATCACCAGGGTTTAAAAATGCCCGCCCCAAAAGTTGAAACACTTCATCAGAACCATTTGAACAAATGATACGGTTTTCATCAATGCCATAGCGTTTAGCAATCGCATTTCGTAATTCTTCATGCGCACCATCAGGATAAATATTTAATTCAGTGCTTGCCGCTTTAAACGCATCCGCTGCGGCCTGTGAGAAGCCCAACGGGTTTTCATTTGATGAAAGTTTATAAACCTTATCAACGCCTTCAATTTTGGCTTCACCGCCTTTGTAAGGCACAATATCAAGTATATTATTAATTGGTTCTGGGCGCATTTTTAAATCCTCTGCGCGCTTATAATAAATGCAAATCAATTAAACAATCGAATATGCACCAAGGAAATGCACACCATTTGCCGCATCATGTAATTTTTCGTGGAAACCAATTACATTCCAAAGATAAAAACCGCCACCTTGGCTTATTTTTGTTGCCTTATCTATTGGCGGGTTTTCATTTTTTGTGGCGATAATTGAATAATCATTGCCTGTTTCCAATGGCGTAATTTTGGCAAGGCACAAAGCCTCGGGCGCGATGCCTTCGATATGTGGAAGGGCCATATTGATTTTTAAATCTTGAAATTGCGGTTTTAAAATTTCAAGCCACCAATCTTGATCCTCATCAGGCCAAGGAAGCGAAAGGATTAGGTTTTCTTTTTCTTCGGCAATTTTTATGGCTTCAATCGCGCTATAGGCAATTTGCGGGATTACGGCGGCACCAAAGCCAATACGGCTTGGGGCGGTGGACTTTGCAACGCAA
>JAPUEP010000123.1 GCA_027492515.1 Hyphomonadaceae bacterium | reverse complement strand
TGTCAAAATAGCATTTTCAACACACAATATAGCAAATTTGGCCTTGTGTAATTCTTTAGTTTGAAGTGCATTTTCCCAAACAATAGGGGCGCACCAATCATACACATTATCTATAATTAGATTATACGGCTGGGCATTTGATAAATCTTTGATAAGATCATTTACGAAATGTGTTTTACTATTAATATCACTTTGCTCTATATTTTTCCAAATATTTGTATATTTATTCAAGAATTTTTTAGAATAATCTGCCTGCTTACCGCTGAAATGAATTCTTTCTTCACTGCGTTGTCTTGCTTCAAATACTCCAAAGTCAGTTACGAGAAGCAAACTATTTTTTTTTACGCTTCCAAACGGATAAAAATCTGGTTTTTTAGGGGGTAATATATCCACAGCTTCTTCGTTCGGCCAAGGGCCATCACGCTTTAATTCTGCAAAAAGCTCATCTTCTTGTTTCTTATACTTACGTGAAAGCGCGTAAAAATTATAGAATGAGAAACAAAAAAAGAAAAGAATAATAGGGTATTTATTGTGAAACACTTTCAAACCTAAATAAAAAAATGGCGCAACCAAATGATTACGCCATTCTTACATTTAAATATTAAATATTAGCCAACAATTTCATTGCCGCTAAAGAATTGTGCGATTTCGATTGCTGCATTTTCAACACTATCAGAACCGTGAACAGTATTTTCACCCATAGAAACAGCGTGAACTTTACGGATTGTGCCTTCATCAGCATTCGCAGGGTTTGTTGCACCCATAACAGTACGATAAGCTACAACCGCATTATCACCTTCAAGAACTTGAACAACAACAGGTGCAGAAGTCATGAATTCAACCAATTCACCAAAGAATGGACGCTCGCTATGCACCGCATAGAAAGTTTCAGCTTGTTTTTGTGTCATGTGAACGCGTTTTTGCGCAACAATACGAAGGCCAGCCGCCTCAATCATCGCATTAACAGCACCAGTTAAATTACGGCGTGTGCAATCAGGTTTTAAAATAGAAAAAGTACGCTCTAAAGCCATTATATAAACTCCTCGGGGAAATGTCTTATTTGCGCGGCTCTATAGCGGGTTTGTAACTCAAGAACAATAAACCCTTCTGACAAATGTCTTGTCATCAAGTTCGATGTTAAGGCGATTTTTGGTTTTATCATATTGCGCCGCTTCATCATCATAACGATAAATGCGGGTATTTTGTGGCAATTTAAGTGATAAAACCTCTGAAAGCATGTGTCCTTTTAGATATTTATAGGGTTTGGCATCGCATTTATATATTGTGGTAACAGGCGCAATTTGATTGCTTGTTTGGTTAGAAACTGGTGTTGTAGTTTCATTTTGACCCAAAAATAATGCAAGTAGAAAAAATAATTTCACGCCTTCTTCTCCCACTTGCCATTTTCGTTTTGTTGCCAATATGCAAGTTCAAAGCCTTCTTCTTTGGCGCGTTTATATTCAATTCGTGCCGCTTTGACTAAATCTTCATTATTGCCGTCAATTAGATAGAAAATACGTTCAACACCATCAATATCACCTAATGGGGCGTTTTCCAAAATGAAAAAGGCTTGGGAAAAATTATTATTTTCTTCGGAGGTCGTAAGCAGAATTGGCTGTTCAGAAGCCTCCACCCCCTCACCCTCAATGGCGTGTGGGAGCCATGAATCAGGCTTGAATGACCAGATTTTTTTATCCAAATCATTCAATGTATTTGCATTTTGGGCGCGAATTAAACACGCCCAATCATTTTGCAAACATTTTTCAAGAAGCGGCACGATTGCCGCCTCTATTGATGATCTTTCAAGATGATAAAACCAATATTGCATTATTTTTCAAAATTATCTGCAATATAAGTGTCAATCAAACGAACGCCAAAGCCCGTTCCCCATGATGGGCAACGCGCATCATCAGAGCCCGATTGCCACGCAGTTCCCGCAATATCCAAATGCGCCCAATTTGTTCCATCCTTGATAAAGCGTTGCAAGAATTGCGCCGCAGTTATTGAACCCGCGCCAGCCCCAGGGCCAGAACGTTGAACATTCTTCATATCGGCAATATTTGAATCAAGTAATTTGTCATAAGCAGGCGAAAGTGGGAAACGCCATACTTTTTCACCACTATCATAACCCGCTTTTGAAAGGCCATTTGCCATTTCATCCGAATTTGTGAAAAGACCCGCAAATTCTGAACCCAATGAAATAACAATTGCGCCCGTTAATGTTGCCGCATCAATAATATATTTTGGCGCGAATTTTTCTTGTGCATAGGTTAGAACATCACACAAAACCAAACGCCCTTCGGCATCTGTATTCAAAACTTCAATTGTTTGACCAGACATTGAGGTTACAATATCCCCCGGACGCTGCGCACCCGCATCAGGCATATTTTCGGCAAGGCCAACAAGGGCAACAACATTCGCCTTGGCTTTGCGCCCTGCAATTGCTTTCATCGCGCCCGCAACCGCCGCCGCGCCGCCCATATCACCTTTCATATCTTCCATTCCGCCAGATGGTTTTAATGATATACCACCAGAATCAAAGCACAGGCCTTTACCAACCAAAGCAACAGGTGCTTCATCGCCACCGCCATTATATTTCATCACTGCGATTTGTGGCGGGTTAACCGAACCTTGACCGACACCCAAGAATGAGAACATTTTAAGTTCCGCCATTTTCGCGGCATCAATAATTTCAACTTCAACACCCAAAGATGATAATTCTTTAAGGCGGTTGGCAAATTCATTTGTTGTAAGCACATTTGGCGGCTCGTTCATCAAATCACGGGCAAGATAAACACCATCGGCAATTGCATCATATTTTGCATAAATATCTGCTGCATCTGCAACATCAATAGAAATTTCTTCGATTGCAATTTTTTGGCTGTCTTTCAATTTTGTGCGATATTTATCAAAGCGATAGCTTGCAAGTTTTGCACCCAATCCTGCGCTTGCCGCAAATTGCACATCATTTTCACCGAGGCCTTGAATTAAAATAGATGCAGATTTCGCACCATGCGTTAAAACAGATTTCACAGCCGCAGCACTGGCTTTTTCAATTGCGTCAGAATTCACTTTATCCAAATCACCAAGGCCAACTAAAACACACGCGGCAACACCATCATTTGGAGCATGGATAGTAAGAACAGAATTAGCCGCGCCTTTATAATTTGCGCTTTTTACTGCTTGGCTAATTTTGCTTGCGCAATTATCATCAAACTTGGCAGCAGGTGCACTTAAAACAAATTCATCATTTCTTGTGCCACCAAAAATAATTTGAATTGATGCATTTTCGCCGCTCTTGAAACTTATTTTCATATTTTAACTCCAAATTCGCTTAAATTCTTAGCGAAACTATATATAGGAATAATAAGGTATGTTTTTTCAATTAGCTAGGGTTTCGCAACATTAATGTAAGTTAATTGAAATGCAATAAAGGCGGGCTATATAAGTATTCAGAATGCTAAAAATACAAAAATATATATTAATGGTTTCTTTGGGCCCATTTATTGCAATTACTAGTGGTCTTGCATTGCTTGCGCTATTTACGCAGTCTTTAACGCAATTGGATTTGTTGATTGAACGTGGTCAAAACCCGCTTACAATCCTTTCAATTTCGGCACTTGCGACACCTCAATTTATGGCGGTTGTTGCGCCGATTGCAATTTTTGCAACCATTGTAATGGTTTATGGTCGCCTTTATTCGGAAAATGAAATTGTAGTTGGCTATGCAGGTGGCCTTAGCATTTGGCAGGTTTGCCAGCCCATGATTCGACTTGCAACAATTGTTGCGATTGTCACATTATTCATAAATTTATTTATACAGCCACTATCTTATCAAACTATGCGCGCAAAAATATTTGCAATTCGTTCAGATGTTGCAACCACATTAGTGCGCGAGGCGCAATTTCGTGAACCAATTAAAGGACTTACAATTTATACCCGCAAAATTGATCCAGGTGGAGATATGGGCGGCCTTGTAATCTCCGATAATAGAAATCCAACGTCCCCTGTTTCCTATGTTGCCCAATCAGGTTCAGTTGTAAAAATTCAAGGTATTCCAGCAATTTCAATGAAAGATGGTGCAGTTCATCGCTTAAACGCAAAAGGACAACCTGAAATCATTGGCTTTACACAATATGTCATGGAATTATCAGGCTTCCAAATGGAAGAACGTGAGCTTTTCTTTAAGCCACCTGATAGATATACCCAAGATTTGTTCTTCCCTGATAAAACTAATTACTGGGACAGGTCGCATAAAGGCGAATTACTTACCGAAGCGCATAGGCGCTTTTCATCGCCATTAAATTCAATTGCATGTGCAATGTTGGCCTTATGGGCAATTTTGGGCGGCGAATTTTCACGCCGTGGCTTTGGAAGACAGATTTTGAATGCTTCAATTGGAATGCTAATGCTTCTTCTTGCACAATCAGGTCTGCAAGGTGTTTATGCCGATAATCCTGGCTTAAACATTCTTCAATATTTAATTCCGATTGGAACAATTATATTTTTGGCACGAAAAATGGGAATGCTAAAATCAGCAAGTGCATTTGGGCTTGATGCAGATTTTAAAACTCAAGGGGGTGGTTTAAATGCTATTTAGCCGCCTTGATAAATACATCTTCACCCAAGCATTATACGGACTTTTAATTGCCTTAAGTGCAATTTGCGTTGCAATTATTTTGGTTGACCTTGTTGAGCAATTACGCGCGATTTCAGGGATTAAGGATGCAGGATTTGGAACTGCGCTTTATTTCACTGGTTTACGCCTTCCGGGACTTGTTCAACAAACAACACCTTTGACGGTTTTGATTGCTTCGATTTTGACCTTTACAGGATTATCGCGCCGCTCTGAAATTATTGCGATGCGTGCGGCGGGTATTTCTGCGTGGCGCTTCTTGGCACCCTTGGGAACACTTGCAGTTGGTTTAGGTTTGGTAATTGTTTTGATAATTGGGCCAATTGCGGCACAATTAAACCAAAAATATGAAAATATAAAAAGCAATCTTAATTCAAATATTGTTACCACACTTCCAAATTCTACAAGCCGAAATTGGACAACAATGCCAACAAAGAATGGTCAAGTAATAATCTATGGCACACTTGAAAACCTGAATAATGGTCAAAAATCATATAAAAATGGTGCTATTTTTGAATATCAAAAAGACGGCATTAATTTTATTAGACGTATAGATGCACATGATATTATAATTGGTGATAAAAATATTATTGCCAACAACGCAATGGTTTCGGCAACTGGCGTTGCGAATGTTGAAAATGTAAATATCAACATTGAATTAAGTAAGGATAGCCGTGATTCAACAAATATGGATGTCAAATCACTTCCGATTTGGGAAATCCCTGATGCTGCAAAAAAAGCAAAGGCATCTGGCGGCTCACCTAATAAATTCTGGCTTCAATTTTATAAATTATTGGCATTACCATTTACAATGTTATCAATGGCATTGTTTGCGGGGCTAATGTCAATTGGCCTTGATAGAAGCGGTGGAAAAATCCAATCGGTTGCAATTGCAATTTTTGTTGGTTTTTTGATGTTCTTTCTTGGTGATATGACAGGTCTTTTGGCGACAAGTGGTATATTACCACCTTTTATTGCCGCATTTTGCCCGCCAATTTTTATTTTAGCTGCCACCCTTGCCTTCTTCTCTATGCGTGAAGATGGCGAAGTAAATTTTAATGATTAGTATTATTGCCAAATCAAAGCGAACAAGTTTAGACAAATAAAATGAGCTCAAAACGCACCAATCATAAAAATGCAATTTTCTTTGCTGGGATTTTTATTGCCGCAAGTTGCCATGGTGTTGCAAATGCGCAAAATGCGACTTTAAGCTCTAATAATGATACGCTTTCAACTAACGGTCCTAACGAAAACGATAATGTATTATTAAACGCTGATAATGTTTCGCGCTCTGAAGATGATTTTACAATTGTTGCAACTGGCCATGTCGAAGCACGGCATCAAGGCAAAAGACTTATATCTGATAAGCTAACCTATGACCAAAGCACTGGCATTGTTAAGGCATATGGTAATGTTACAATTATCGAAAAAGATGGAACAACAACCTATGCCGATGAAATAACCGTCGATGACACATTGGCATCAGGTATTGTTACTAATTTTGCAGCACGACTTGGCGATGGCAGCACTGTTGCCGCAAAGGTTGCATTGCGTAATCAAAACGGGCGTAATATTTTATCTAAAACTGTTTATTCTGCCTGCCCTGTATGCGCCAAACATCCAAAGCCTACATGGCAAATACGTGCGCGAACTGCGGTTCAGAACCCAAAAGAACGCACCCTAAGCTATAATGACGTTGTCTTTGAAGTTAAGGGCGTTCCTATTATTTACATCCCATATTTTAGGCATGGTGATCCAACCGCTGGGCGTCATTCTGGCCTTTTAATGGGCACACCGGGGCATTCTGGTCGCTTGGGTACAACTTATAGACAGCCATATTTATGGGTAATTGACCCATCATCTGAATTAATTTTAGCGCCGCAATATAATCAATACGTAAATTCGATTTTATTTGCCGATTATAAACGCAATTTCTTCTCAGGTAAGGTTTTACTTGAAGGCTCACTCACCAAAGAAAAATTCTTTAAAAAAGATGGTGAAAAATTTGGCGATAAAACTTGGCGCGGTCACTTGTTCGGAACTGGCGCATTTAAAATAAATGATACATGGAATTGGGGCTTTGGTGCCGAAAATGCGTCTGATGATTTATATCTTTTCAGATATGGTATCGCAGGGCATGATGATCACCGTGGGCCAATTTTCTCAACTGGTTCAAGACTATTAAATCAAGTCTATATTGAAGGTAAAAAGCAAGATTTCTATTCGCGTATTTTGGGAGTTCATTTTCAAGATTTAGTTTCCGCACAAAGACGTTTGAATACACCTGTTGTGATGCCTGCAATCGACATTGAAAAATCATGGCATTTTGGCCCTATGGCTGGCAATCTTAATGCAAAATCATCAATGCTTTATTTGGATCGTAAAGATGATGGTCAAAAAACTGCGCGTGGCAGTGTTGCACTAAACTGGACTGGGCAAAAAATATTAAATAACGGCATTATAATCAGCCCTAATATTTATGCCCGTAGTGATTATTATAATTATAAAAATCAACGCGACAATTTAGGCGTTAATATTGGAAATAATAGTTTAAGCCGTGCAAATGCATCCGCATCTCTTGATATGCGTTGGCCGCTTGCAAAATTTAATGACAAAGCAACATTTACAATAGAGCCAAGGGTTAATATTGCCACGGCAACAATTGATAAAAAACAAAGCAAAATCACACTTGAAGATGCAATCGGCCTTGAAAATGATAGCCAAAGCTATTTTATGGCTAATCATTCAAGCATTTATGATTATTGGGATGGCGGTTCAAAAATCACAATTGGTGCAAATTTTGGAATTGCAACTAAAAAAGATGTTTCTGCAAACCTATTTATAGCCAAACAATATAGAAGTGATACCAACCCTTACCTTGATAGAATAAGTAATTTTGATTCTAAAAAGGGTGATTGGGCAATACAAACTAATTTAAAAATCAAATCTAACTTAAATATTGCAGGTGACGTAAGACTTGATGATAAAGGTAAATTAGTTCGCACATCTGTAAGCGCGAGTGCATCTTATGGCCCTGCACAATTCAATGCGCGTTATCAAAAACTTGCAAGCGGTCTTGGTGTATCCCATTTACCTAATGATGAAATTACTTATGGTGGTTCATACCAAATAACCAAAAACATCAAATTATTTGCTGATGATTGGTATGATTTAAACGCAAAACGCCATTGGTACACACGTGCAGGTATTGATTTGACCGATGATTGCACAACTTTGCGACTTTTCTATCAAGAAACCAATACAACAAACCGTTTTGTTGAGCCTTCAAAAAGCTTTAAGGTTCAAATTGCATTCAAATCACTTGGCGTGCTTGATGATAGTCCATTCAAACCGTATTAATTTTGCATAATTTATGATTAAAAATCATTAATAGCATAGAGTTTAGATTGAGAAATTTATATTTTAGCCTTATTGAGGCTTTTGAAGATATTTAGATAAGAAATGGCGATAGTTTAGGCATGAAAATTTCAAAAAGCAAAATTGGCTTTTTAGCGAAAATTGTCACTTACGGCTTTGGTCTTGCAATTTTAAGCAATGGCACATCCAATTTGGCAATTGCTCAATCATTTCAATTCAATGAAGGCGTATCTGCTATTGTAAATGATGTGCCGATTACGTCATTTGATGTGCGCCAACGCGTTCGTTATTTATTTGCACGCCAAAATATTACCCAGCCAACAGATGAGATTATTTCACAAGCTGCGACACAGGCATTAGATGCACTTATCAATGAGCGTTTACAGCTTCAAGAAGCGAAAAGATTTAAACTAAACATCAGTGATGCAGAAGTTGACCGCATTATTGAAGGCCGCGTTAAAGCAAATGGTGGCACTTTACAGCAATTATATTCGGATCTTAATGCATCTGGTCTTTCTGTTGCGTCTTATCGCGATACTGTTCGTGCCGAAGTTGCATGGCAAAGAATTGTTGTTGGTCGCTTTGGAAGCCGTGTAAAAGTTTCGCCTGATAGGGTTAAAGAAGCAGTTTCGCGTATTCAAGCATCAGCGAATAAAACCCAATATTCAGTTTCAGAAATTTTCATTGAAAGCCCAACCCCAGAAGAAGATGCGCAAACTTTAAAAGGTGCGCAAACACTTGTTCAGAAATTGCGTGCGGGTGATAGTTTCAAAACTACCGCTGAAATTTATTCTTATGCCCCATCTGCTGCGACTGGTGGTAATATTGGTTGGGTTCTTGCGGGTGAATTGCGCCCTGAAGTTGCCGCTGTTGTTGATAAAGTTGAAATTGGTCAAGTTTCTGACCCAATTAAGGTTCAAGGCGGTTATATGATTATTGGCGTTGCCGGTAAGCATGAGGCCAAAGACCTTACAACAACTTATACATTGAAACAGATTTCAAAGAATTTATCTGCCAATAGTGATGATGCGACTACACGCAAAATTCAGGCGCAATTGCTTGCCTCTAAAAGCCAAGTTAAAGGAAATTGCGCAAATATTGAACGCGTTGCAAAAGCAAATGGTTTAACCGCCAACAATCTTGGCTCAATTGAAGATAAAGATCTTACACCTGAACTTTTGACGGCAATCTCAAATCTGCCACAGGGTGGAAGCACTGATATAATGCGCACTAAAAATGGTTTAAACATAACCTTTATGTGTGAAAAAGTGATTTCAGGCGAAGATATCCCAACCGCAGAGCAGATTGAGGATAATTTGCACGACCAAGAATTAAACCTTATTGCACGCCGTTATTTACGCGATATTCGCCGTGATGCTGCGATTGTGAAAAGATAATATGTCGATTGCAGTTTCAATGGGTGACCCTTCGGGGATTGGCGGTGAAATTGCAATTAAGGCTTGGCATGAAATTAAAAATCAAGATTTTGCCGATTTTGTAATTTTTGGCGATTATGATTCCATGATTAATCATGCAAAATCAATCAATCTTGATACACCATTCTTACGCCTTGAAAGTCCAAATCAAAAATTTGATTTTTCAAAATTCATCGGTATTTATGAGCCGATAAAACTTGGCGCGCCGCCCATTTTTGGTGTTCCCAATAGTGCCAATGCAAATGCCATTATAAATTACATAGAAACCGCCACCAATTGCGTAATTAATGGTGAATTTGCTGCCATCTGCACTTTGCCAATTTCAAAAGCGCCACTTTATGAAGCTGGCTTTAAACATCCTGGGCATACCGAATTTGTGGCTTCATTATGTGAACACATTAAATATGATGGAACACGCGGCCCAGTCATGATGCTTATGATTGATGGTTTAAAAGTGGCATTGGCAACAATTCACACACCATTATCCAAAGTTTTGCATGAAATAAGTCATGATTTAGTTGAAAAAATTATTATTGCGACACATGAATCACTAAAACGTGATTTTGCCATTAATAATCCAAAAATTGCCGTTTTAGGTTTAAACCCGCACGCTGGCGAAAGCGGTACAATTGGCAAAGAAGAACAAGAAATCATAAATCCAATATGTGAAAAACTTCGGGCAAATGGAATTGATTGTACTGATGCACTTCCTGCTGATAGTGCATTTTCATTCTTCAATCGCCAAAAATACGATGCATATGTGGCAATGTATCATGATCAAGGGCTTATTCCCATAAAAGCATTAGATTTTTGGGGCGGTGTAAATGTAACATTAGGCTTGCCAATCATTAGAACATCGCCAGATCATGGAACCGGCTATGAAATAACAGGGAAAAATATTGCCAATCCCCAAAGTTTTATTAATGCATTGAAAACTGCGCACTTTATGTCGCAGAATCGGCACAAATATGGATAAATCACTTTCACAAATATTGCATGAAAACGGGCTTTTTGCAAAAAAAAGCCTTGGGCAACATTTTTTGCTTGATATAAATCTTACAACAAAAATTGCCAAACTTGCTGATATTGATGAGAATTCAATTATTTTTGAAATTGGCCCAGGCCCTGGTGGCCTTACACAGGCATTATTAAATTCAAAGGCAAAAAAAGTAATCGTAATTGAAAAAGATGAAAGATTTGCCGTGCATTTGCGTGAATATTTCAAAGATTTCGGCGATAGATTTCAAATTATTGAGGGTGATGCCCTAAAAATAAAGCCGCATGAAATATTAAATAATCTAAATATCCCTGATGCTAGGCCAACAATAATTGCCAATCTTCCTTATAATGTTGGCACGCAAATGCTTATTAATTGGCTTATAGGGCCAGAAAAAGCATGGCCAATGACATTAATGTTCCAAACCGAAGTTGCGATGCGAATCAGCGCAAAAACCAATTCGCAACATTATGGACGTCTTGCAATCCTAACTTACGCCTGTATGGACGCGCAAATTGCAATGCACGTCCCACGCCTTGCCTTTACACCGCCGCCAAAAGTTGAAAGTGCAATTGTTAATTTGCGTCCAAAAACACAAATTTACACCAATCTTGATGCCTTATCAAAAGCAACTGCGGCGGCATTTAATCAAAGGCGCAAAATGTTGCGCTCTAGTTTAAATTCTATTGGCAATGCGGCGCAAATTTTAGAAAAAGCCAATATAGAGCCAACAATAAGACCGGAAAACCTTGAGCCCGAAGGCTTCTTTAAAATTGCGGATATAATATCTAAAAATTAAACGTCTTCACGCAGAAGATTTTGAATAAATCCACCAATCCAAGGCTGGCGATAGCGGCGAATACGTTCGGCAATAATAATGGATTTTAGTTTTTCATAAGTCCATTCAAGGTCTTCATTCACCAAAACATAATCATAAGTATCAGCACGCGCGATTTCACCATATGCATTGGTCATACGTTTTTTAATTATCGCATCACTATCTTGTCCACGACCAACAAGGCGGTTTTTCAACTCTGCCATTGATGGTGGTAAAATAAATACTTTGACAACATCAGAAGGCGCCGCAAGGCTTAATTGCTGTGCACCTTGCCAATCAATGTCAAACATTACGTCACGACCATTTGCAAGCGATGACATAATTGGTTCACGCGGTGAGCCATAATAATTATCATGCACTTCGGCCCATTCAAGAAAACCGTCTTGTGCACGCATTTTCCTAAAATCATCTTTAGATACGAATACATAATGTTCGCTATCTTCTTCGCCCTCACGTTTTTGGCGTGTTGTCCAAGAAATTGATAGAGAAATGCCACCATCTTCTTCAACAAGACGGCGCGATAAAGTAGTTTTCCCCGCGCCAGATGGACTTGAAAGCACAAGCATTAAACCACGGCGGCGTTTTATAATATCATCATTACTAAGCATTATTGTGCGCCCCTTAATTGCATATCTTGTTCTTTTTCTTCTTGCTGTGCCCTAAATTGGCGCCATTTAGCAACATTTTTTTCATGCTCTTCATAAGTATCGGCGAAAACGTGACCACCACTTCCATCCGCAACAAAGAATATTGCCTTGCTATTGGCAGGGTTTAGAACTGCTTTAAGTGCTTCTTTACCAGGGTTACAAATTGCAGTTTTTGGAAGCCCTTCAATTGCATAAGTGTTCCAAGGTGTTTTAGCCTCAATTTCACTTTTAAGAATTTTACGACCCAATGGAAGCCCTTTGGTAATTCCATAAATAATTGTTGGGTCAGATTGTAATTTCATTCCTTCGCGCAGGCGATTAAGGAATACAGCAGCTACAATTGGGCGCTCCTCGGCAAGGGCGGTTTCTTTTTCAACAATTGATGCCAAAATCACCGCTTCTTCTTTGCTTTTTAATGGCGAATTAGCGGCACGTGATAACCATAATTCATCAATTATTTTTGATTGCGCACTTACCATTTGCTTAACAATCATTTCACGCGTGTCACCGCGTTTAATTTGATAAGTATCGGGCGCAATATAACCTTCAGCTGGCATTGGCGGTAAATCACCACTTAAATTATCATTCTGTTTAAGACGCTCATAAGTCATAGCGACTGTAAAGCCTTCAGGTATTGTGACCTTACGATTTATTACTTCGCCATGGGCGATAATATTTAGAATTTTAAGCGGCGTTGCACGTGATGGAATTTCATATTCACCGGGCTTAATATTTTTACCCGCGCCAGTAATAATTGTTAAAACCCGAAATGCAAAAGGGGAACGAATAAGATGTTCCTTACCCAATTTTGACGCGATACTTCCCGCACCTTTTCCAGTTTCAACATAAAAAACGGTTTGTTTTCCTTGCGCCGCTTTTGGCCCCGCACCAAAAAAAAGCCAGCCAATTAAAATCACGCACAAAAGAGCAAGAAAAGCGCCAATACCAATGCCGAATCTTTCAAGCAATTGATATTTTTCGCGCTTTTTTGCGTTTTTCTTTTCCCTAAATTCCTTGGCAGCGTCAGCCATTTTCAACCTAAACTTTTTTGAAAACTAAAGCAGCATTAGTACCACCAAAACCAAAGGAATTAGATAATACAGCATTAATTTCCATAGGTTTTGCTTTTAAAGGAACAAGGTCAATTTTAGTTTCAACACTTGGGTTGTGTAGATTTAATGTTGGCGGCGCAATTGAATTTTTAATTGCAAGAACACTAAAAATAGCCTCAACAGAACCCGCTGCACCAAGCAAATGCCCAATTGCAGATTTTGTTGATGAAACTGTCAAACCATCGCATTCATCACCAAACAAACGCTCAATAGCGCGTAATTCAATTTCATCACCCAATGGTGTCGATGTGCCATGTGAATTTACATATTGAATGTCTTTGGTTGTAAGGTTTGCATCTTTCAATGCATTACGCATCGCGCGATAACCACCATCACCATCAGATGCAGGCGCAGTTATGTGATATGCATCACCCGACATGCCATAACCAACAACTTCGGCATAAATTTTTGCGCCGCGTGCTTTTGCGTGTTCATATTCTTCAAGAACAACAACACCCGCACCCTCACCTAAAACAAAACCATCACGGTCTTTGTCATATGGGCGTGATGCCTGTGTGGGGTCATCATTAAAGCCAGTTGATAATGCGCGCGCCGCAGCAAAGCCAACCATACCAAGGCGGCAAACCGCAGCCTCTGCACCACCTGCAATCATTACGTCTGCATCGCCATATTTAATCATACGTGAAGCATCGCCAATCGCATGTGCACCAGTTGCACAAGCTGTAACAACCGCGTGATTTGGACCTTTAAATTGATATTTAATTGAAACATGGCCCGATATAAGATTTATCAAGGCAGAAGGCACAAAGAATGGTGAAATCCTGCGTGGGCCTTCTTTTTCAAGCTGTAATGCAGTGTCAGCAATAGCGGATAATCCGCCAATACCTGCACCAATCATAACGCCAGTGCGTTCTTTATCTTCGTCCGTTTCGGCAACCCAACCAGAATCTTCAACCGCCTGTGTGGCAGCTGCAAGACCATAAAGAATGAAGTCATCAACACGTTTACGGTCACGCGGCGCCATATATAAATCAGGATCAAAAGATCCCTCAATATCTGCACCGCCGCCGCCAAGTCCATTCACATGTGGAACTTCGCAAGCATAGCGAACCGCAAGGTCAGAAGCATCAAAACGTGTTACAGGGCCACAACCCGAAACACCATTGATTAGCTGACCCCAAACGAAATCGGCCCCGACCCCCAAAGGAGTAACGAGGCCGATACCTGTTATTACAACACGACGCACTCTGGAAATTTCCTCGCTTACGCGCCAGTTTTCTCAGAGATGAATTTTACAGCATCACCAACTGTTTGGATTTTTTCAGCTGCATCATCTGGAATTTCAACTTCAAACGCTTCTTCAAACGCCATTACAAGTTCAACTGTATCAAGGCTGTCCGCACCAAGATCGTCGATAAAGTTTGCGTTTTCTACAACTTTATCTGCTTCAACGCCCAAATGCTCAATAACGATTGCTTTTACTTTTTCCAAAACTTCAGACATATTGCCCTCGACCTTTTGTTGTGGTGTGTTTGTAACTCAACACCCGTCCTTGTTAAACCGTGATTTTCAAATCAGAAAATCGAACTCGTTTCCCCAATGTCATCTTTATAACTAAATTTAAAGCCCTTGACGAAATATTTATCAGTTAAAAGCCCAAATTCTGCATTTTTATTGGGGAAATCTTTTAAATCATAGCCATGCCGCCATTAATATGCAAGGTTTGACCCGTTACATATGCCGCTTCATCTGATGAAAGATAAACAACGCCCGCCGCAATTTCTTCGGCCTGCCCCATTCTACCCGCTGGAATTGACGACAAAATACCTTGTTTTTGGGTATCATTTAAAACATCCGTCATTGGCGAAACAATGAAGCCAGGGGCAATACAATTTGCCGTAATGCCGCGTGTTGCAACTTCTTGAGCCAAAGATTTAGTAAAACCAATCATACCCGCTTTTGAGGCCGCATAATTGGCCTGACCTGCATTACCAGTAACCCCAACAACAGATGAAATACCAATGATTCGCCCGTGTTTACGCTTCATCATTCCGCGCATCGCAGCTTTTGCCATTGCAAAATAAGAATAAAGATTGACCTTAAGAACTGTGTCAAAATCCTCTTCTTTCATTCGCATCAATAGGCCGTCACGTGTGACACCTGCGTTTGCAACAAGAATATCCAAACCGCCCAAAGCCTCTTCGGCGCGTGCAATAAGGTTTTCAGCAGCTCCATCTTCTGAAAGATTTGCAGTTAGAA
>JAPUEP010000122.1 GCA_027492515.1 Hyphomonadaceae bacterium | reverse complement strand
GCATCAGATTTTGCAACCAAAACCTTTGAAACGCCATCAATAGAGGCCGCAGATTTTGCAGGCGCATCACCACCAGCAACCAAAACATGCACGTCAGAAGAAATTGCAAGTGCCGCACTAACAGCTTTATTGGTTGAATCTTTTACATTAACACCATCATGGTCAGCATAAACTAAAACAGCCATTAGATTACCCCTGCTTCTTTTAATTTAGCGGCAAGTTCAGCCGCGCTTTCAACCTTAATACCGGCTTCACGTTTTGGTGGTTCGGTAACTTTGGTGACGTTCAAATGATTTTTAACTTCAACACCTAATGACGATGCCTCTTTAATATCAATTGGCTTTTTCTTGGCTTTCATGATGTTTGGAAGTGAGGCAAATCTTGGCTCATTAAGGCGAAGGTCAACCGTAACAATCGCAGGAAGTGCAACTTCAAGAGTTTGCAAACCACCATCAACTTCGCGTGTTACTTTGGCTTTGCCGCCATCAATATTGATTTCAGATGCAAAAGTTGCCTGTGGCCAATCAAGAAGCGCCGCAAGCATTTGACCAGTTGCATTATTATCGCCATCAATTGCCTGTTTACCCATTAAAACCATATCAGGATTTTCTTCGGCAATAACTGCTTTCAATAATTTTGCGATATTCAAAGGCTCTAAATCTTGGTCGCTTGTTAAAAGAATTCCGCGATCTGCACCCATTGCTAAAGCCGTACGAATTGTTTCTTGCGCCTGTGTTGCGCCAATTGAAACCACAACAACTTCGGTTGCAACGCCTTTTTCAACAAGTCGAACAGCTTCTTCAACCGCGATTTCGCAAAATGGGTTCATGCTCATTTTTACATTGGCAAGATCAACACCGCTTTGGTCTGCTTTGACACGAACTTTCACATTGTAATCAATAACCCTTTTCACGGGCACTAATATTTTCATAAATTCCTCCGCCAGTCGTCAAATGCTAATATCACTTGATTAGGATTTGGCAATTGTTTTTTTTGCATTGCAATAAAACTAAAACCATATTTAGTTAAGCATATTTAAACCCAATTAGAATAGCCTTATTTCATGGCTTTTTTAAACAATATACACAATAAACGTGAACTTTTTACACTTGCCGTTGCGGCATTGTTACTACCTAAGGCTGCGCTTGCGAATGGTGCGCCAAAGGCAAAACCTGCTGAAAGCGATTATATTGTTCCATCGCAAATTACGGGGACAATTATGAATGGTAATCGACCTGCTGGCATTATTCAGGTTGATTTGGGGATTTATACAACCGATGCCCGCCTGAAAACCGTTTTACCGCAATTAAAGCCAGTTTTAGTTTCCAATTGGCGCGCCGCATTACAGGATTATTTGGGTCGCTTTTATCGCCCAGGCCAAGTTCCGGATTCGCAAATGCTTCAGGGTTTGATGCAAAAAGCAATTACGCCACAAATTGGAAATTCCAACGCGCGTGTTGTTATTCAGGCGATAATTGCGCGCTAAGACTTTGTTTTAAGGTTTGACCGGTGTTAAAACTACATCTGGCTCTGTGTTTGAAATCTCATATGCAAGCTCATAATATTGTGATCTTTCGCTTAAAGTGCATGTGTCATTATTTCTTGAAATCCCAAGTTTATCAACAATTGAAAAAGCAGATTTCTTTCGACAGTCTGTATAGAAGGCGATTTTTCCATTTGTTGATACTTTTACAAAAATAAGCGAATTATTATTAGTTTTCAGATTTGTTTCTGCAGTTAAATAGGTTTTATCATCCCCAATTTTCCTAAAACTTGCGAGTAAAAAACGGGTTACAATATTGCTTGTTTCGTAGTTAAAACCCTGTGCATTAACTAGTGTGCATTTTCCGCCCTTATTTTCGCGAACTAAAATTTTTCCAAGATTACTTTCTTTGCCATTTTTAATTTTAAAAATATTGTAATATACATCGCTAGAAAGTGGGCAATATTGTTTGCCTAGTGAATAAACAGAAACGGTCTCGGGTGTTCCCTCATAACAAGAACTAAGTAATAAAATTGGGGCAACAGATAAAATAATTTTTAAAGTTTTATTTTTTTTGAAAATCATTTTATTTCCTCCAACCAATAAGTTGGTTCTTGTCTAATAATTTCATTTTCAATAGTGGGTTTGAATGAATTTGTGCTGGTAATAATTAGGCAGTCTTTATCACCGTTTTTACAATTAGTATAAATAAGCCAACCATCAATTGTTTTACGAACAATATATATTGAATTTCCATCATTAATTTCTTCCGCATACATCATATATAAAACATCAGATATTTTATAAAATTTTCGCGTGAAAAAATCATTCAATTTGTAATTTAATGATTCATCAAGTGAATAAGCAGAATCAATATAACAGAGTGTTTCATTTCCTTTTTGAATGCTTGCAATTTTTATTTCGCCAAGATATTTATCTTCATTGCGGATATTGTAATTCATAGCACTTGCAAGGGGACAAATATTTTCTGCATCTTTTACTATTTGGGTCAAAGTAGGTTTATCAACTGAAAAACATGACGATAAAAACAAAATAGGTAATAGAAAAAGAATTTTGCGCATAATTCACCCCGCTTCAAAAAGTTTATAATCTACTAATTAATTTGCAAGTGCGCCAAAAATCTTTGGGGATAGTGAAACATAATTTTCACGCGCCTTTTCACCACATAAAAGCAAGGTTGATATTGGCCCCCAAATTAGTGAAAACCCTATATTTGCTAGTGAATTATTGGTCTTTGCCAATGGTGTCATTTCCACAACAAAAGCGCGAATTGATTTTTTAAAATTCGAATTTTCATCAAAACCATTTAGCGCCAAATAGCTTGCAATTTCAAAATTGGATAATGAAAAATCAATTATTCTTTCGAAGACTAAATTGAAACGTTCAAACAAATCACCCTTGGCGCGAATTGGGGCAAGAACTACCTTATCAAACTCGCTTTGTGTATATTTTTGAACGATTGGTGCAAGGCCGTCTTTGCTTGGTAAAATTCTATAGATTGTGCCGATTGCAATTTGCGCATGGCGCGCCAAATCCTGCACTGAAAAACTTTCTAAATTGGGGCCAAGTTCGATTGCAGCTTTGGCAATTTGGGCTTCAATTGTTTCGATTGTTTGTGGTGAACGGCGCATTTTAATCTCCAAATGAATATTCACTCATTCGTTGATTTGATTAAAGAAACACTAATCATTATATTAGAGGCATGACAGAATCACATATTGAAGCGGCGCTTAATTTTGCCGAAAAAAACCTTGATAATGCGCTTGAAACATTATTTGGCATTTTGAAAATTAAATCTATTTCTTCGGAAAGTGAATTTCGCCCTGAATGCATAAAAGCGGGGCAATATTTGGTTGATGAATTAAATAGGATTGGTTTTAAAGCGGATTTGCGCGACGGCCTTGGCCTACCACTTGTTGTGGCAACGGCAGGTGAGGGTGAAAAACACGTGCTTTTCTATGGGCATTATGATGTTCAACCTGTTGATCCATTAGAATTATGGCGCCGCGACCCGTTTGAGCCAGTAATCGAAGAAATTAATGGCGAAAAAATAATTTTTGGCCGTGGTTCATCGGATGATAAAGGCCAAGTAATGACCTTTATAGAGGCGTGTCGTGCGCATATTGAGGCCAATGGCAAATTGCCATGCCGCGTGACAATCCTATTAGAGGGTGAAGAAGAATCAGATTCAATTTCACTTCTTCCGTTTATGCGCGAAAATGCAAAAGAATTGGCGGCGGATTGTGCGTTCATTTGTGATACTGAACGTTGGAATATTGACACACCTGCCATAACAATTGGTTTGCGCGGCAATATTACTGGTGAAGTAAAAATCATTGCGGCAAACCGTGATTTGCATTCGGGTCTTTATGGTGGCCCTGCCGCTAATCCTATTATGGTTTTGGCGAATGTGCTTGCAAAAATGCGTGATGAAAACGGCCATATTACTTTGGATGGGTTCTATGATGGCGCGCCAATTTTAAGCGATAAAGTAAAAGCCAATTGGGCTTCATTAGGTTTTGATGAAGGCAAGTTTTTGGGCGATATTGGCCTATCAATGCCTTATGGTGAAAAAGGCCTTACGGCTTTGGAGCAATTATGGGCGCGCCCAACCGCTGAAATTTGTGGTATTCATGGTGGCTATACTGGCGATGGTTTCAAAACCGTTATTGCTTCAGAAGCCTTTGCAAAAGTTTCTTTCCGCCTTGTGGGTGATCAAGAGCCTGATAAAATTTGGGCATCATTTGAAAAGCATATTTTGGCGCATTTGCCAAAAGATTGTAAGGCAATTTTCAAGAAAAATATCGGCGGTAAAGGTATTGCCCTTGACCCTGAAAATTCAATAATTGCGGCAACTTCAAAAGCATTGGAACAAGAATGGCAAAAACCTGCGGCGCTTATTGGTTGCGGGGCATCAATTCCGGTTGCCAAAGAAATTCCTGAAATTTTGGGTATGGATGCGATATTGGTTGGCTTTGCAATGCCCGATGATAACATTCATTCGCCGAATGAAAAATATGATTTACTATCATTCACAAAGGGCATTCGCTCTTGGGTAAGGATTTTGGGAAGTATTTAATTAATCACCAATGATTATTTCGCGCTGCCCCGTCAGCGCGTAATAGCATTCTTTTACCATTTTTGTGTTTTTACAGCGATAAATTAAAAGCTCTTTATAGGTTTCGCTATTTGCCATTTTTTCGAAACTTTGGCGTCTCTCATTAAAACTTTGGATTGACCATCTTATTGGCTTATCCCACGCTAAAATATCGCTTAGGTTTTCTTTGCATCCTGCAAAAGTCTCTTTGCCGCCAAGTGCGCGCATCAATGAGCGCGAAATAACCCGCCAAAAAACCGTAAGGAATGGCAAATCAAGCCAGATAATAATATTTGCGCGCGCCCAAAGCATTTCGCGAACCGACATATAGCCACCCGTTGCCACCCAATCATTATCCGAAATTGCATCCGAGACATCGGCCTTAAAGCCATCTAAATCGCTTATTTGGCGATTATCCCAATTGGGGCGCCAATTTATTTCATCAAGCTCTATTTTCTTTAAATGAAGGTTTTGCGCAATATTATTGGCAAGTGTGCTTTTACCTGAACCTGCGGTTCCTATAACCAAAATTCTATTGGGTTCTGTGTGTCTTCTTGTTAAGCGATCCATAATTAAGACTAGGATTAAATCATGGCAATAAGAAGCCCGACCTTTGGCGAAATTTGGAAAATTCAGCAAAAGGTAATAGGAGGATAATATGAATGATTCTTCTAAAAATTCCCTTATGGCGCTTGTGGTTTTATCGGTTGCGATAATATTATTTCAATCAGGTTCGGCCTTCGCAGTTAAGATATTTGCGACAATTGGCCCCATTGCAACTGTTGCATTACGTCAGGGTGCGTCGGCACTTTTAATGGGGGCTTTTTCGCAAATTTGGAAAGTTGATTATAGCAAGATAGATTATCGTGCCTTAATTCCCTATGGATTATCATTGGGGATAATGAATAGCGCATTTTATTATTCAATTGATAAAATTCCGCTTGGTGTTGCGGTTGCGATTGAATTTTCAGGCCCACTTTTGGTAAGTGTTTTTACAAGCAGAAAGAAAATAGATTTCCTTTGGATATTGATTGCCACAATTGGAATATTATTGCTTTTGCCAACCCATGAATTTTCACAAAAACTTGACCCAATTGGTTTGATATTTGCGGCAATTGCAGCGGCTGCATGGGGTGCATATATAGTTTTCGGTCATAATCTTGGCAAAAGCATGGGTGAGACACAGGCAGTGGCACTTGGCTTTGTAGTATCTCTTTTCATATCATTGCCATTGGTTTTGATAGTTGGAATTAAGCAAAATGTGCCCTTGATAAATTGGGTTGGCTTTGCACTTGTTTTGACATTTTTTTCAGGGGCAATTCCATATTCTATGGAAATGTTTGCCCTCAAACGAATGAAAAAAAGCACCTTTAGCTTGCTTATGAGTTTAGATCCTGCGTTTGCAGCATTAAGCGGTTTTATATTCTTGCAGCAAAAATTGGTTATATTACAAATTCTAGCCATCGCCTTCATTGTTGTGGCAAGCATTGGTTCAAGCATGGGCAATAATAAGCCACCAATTGACGAGCCTGTGGTTTAAAATATAATTGATTTAGAATAATTTAAAACAACTGGGGAAAAGAATGCAAATTAATGGCGATATTTCAATAATTGTAACGGGTGGTTCATCAGGCCTTGGTGAGGCATGTGTTCGAAATCTAACTAAATTGGGCGCAAAAGTTGCTATTTTTGATCTTAATAAAAGCGCCGGTGAAATTGTTGCCAAAGAAACTGGCGCAATTTTCATTGAATGTAATATTGCCGATGAAGCAAGTGTTGATAATGCTTTTGCACAAGCGCGCAAAATCAACGGGCAAGAGCGTGCCCTAATTAATTGCGCAGGTATTGTTAAAGGTATTAAAACCGCAAGCCGCGATAAAGAAACAGGGGACATTAAACACTTTCCTTTAGAGGTTTTTGCCCAAGTAATTAATATCAACCTTGTTGGAACATTTCGTATGATTGCCAAATCGGCGGCAGGAATGATGTCGCTTGAAACAATTGATGGCGAACGTGGGGTAATCATTAACACCGCATCAATCGCCGCCTTTGATGGGCAGATTGGGCAGGCGGCCTATGCAGCATCAAAAGCGGGTGTTGCGGGGCTTTCATTGCCGATTGCGCGTGATTTGGCGGGTGATTGCATTCGCATAAATGCAATCTGCCCTGGGATTTTTAACACTCCAATGATGGCTTCTTTACCGCAAAATGTGCAAGATTCATTGGGAGCAAGCGTTCCATTTCCAAAACGACTTGGCAAGGGTGCTGAATTTGCATCCCTTGCCTGTCACATAATTGAAAACCAATATTTAAACGGTGAAAATATAAGGCTTGATGGCGCAATTCGTTTGGGAATGAAATAATTATACCCGCAAAGTTGAAAGCGCTATTTTTTGTTCAAGTTTAACATCGCCATTTTCGGCGCAAATTTGGATAAGAATAGCGTTTTTATTCCAATCAATTTCGATAAAGCCAAAGTTGCGGTCACGATATACATTGCCAATGCGCCTGCTATTGGGTGGTGTTACTGGCCATACTTCGGTAATGCCTGATGATGTGAAATCCCAAATTGGATATGGAACATTGGTATCAAGTCTTGATACCTCGCCATAATGCGTATCGCCTGAAATGCAAAATAGGCCATTGGCGCGATGTTTTCTTATTGATTCCAAAAGTTTTTGATGGTCGTGATAATAATTTATCCAACCCTCCCAGCCTGCAAAATCGGCAACATATTGCAATGAAGTGGCTAAAATTCTTATATCGGCGGGCTTTTGTAATTCGCCCTCAAGCCAATCCCATTGTTTTTTGCCAAGCATTGAAGCGCTATCATCGCTAATTCTATCATATGGCCCCGGAACTTCTTTGCCCGCATCATAATATTCTTTTGCCCATGCATGATAATCTTTGCCACCCAAATCCAATTTTTTAATTGGTGTTCGATTATATCTTAAATCAGGCAAAATTATTTGGACGCGTTTGCCGTTTGGCCCAATAATTTGCGAAGTATAAATGCCATCTTCACGTGTGCGCCTTGGGCTATCTTTTGGGATTTCCCAAAAATCACAAAATTGACGGCGGCTTTCTTCTTTCATTGGATAATCACCGCCTGCATCATTTTCACCATAATCATGGTCATCCCAGATGGTTAAAAATGGGGTTTTGGCGCGAAATTTTTTAAATTCAGGAATATTGGCAAGCTTTTGATATTTTTGCGCCATGATTTGTGGGTCGCGCGTATCGGCATAAATATTATCGCCGATAAAGAGGAAAAGCTCTGGGTTGCGTTCTGATATTGCATCCCAAATTTTTTGTTCTTTATCTTGGTTTGCGCATGAACCCCATGCAATTTTTGTAATTGCTTTTTCGTCTTTTGCCATTGCCATTTGTGGGGCGGCAACACTTGCGATTGCGCCTAGTTTTAATAATTCACGCCTTTGGATTTTCATATTCTATCCCCTGTAAAAAAGGGCGGCTTTTTTTAAAGCCGCCCAATAAGATTATTTGAATTTTTTACGTAATGTAAGCGAGAATTTTCGCGGCGCACCCACCATATAGGTTTGTGAATCGCCCGCCGCACTAAAGCCATTTGTGCCGATGGTTGAAATATATTCTTCATCCAAAAGATTTGTGATGTTTAATTGAATTTCAACAGGTCCAAATTGTGGCGATGTATCAAGCCTTACACCTGCACCAAGGTCAACAGTGGTGAAGGCATCAATTTTACCGCCAACATTTGTATAAGTACTTTCACGCTCTGAAGTGTAATTTGCACTTAAATTTGCAAAATATTTGCCATTGTCATAATTCAAATCAGCCTTAAGCAAATGTTTTGGCGCATTAACAACATTTTTGCCTTTGGTTGCCTGTAAAATAACACCTTTGGCATCGACCACATTATCTTTATATTGGCTGTCATTATATGAATATGAAGTATAAAGGCTAAATTCTTTATTGAATTTATATTGTCCTGCTGCTTCAAATCCTTTGGTTTCAACACCGCCAACGTTTGAAATAATGCTTGGGTTACCTTGGATGCCAGAACCCTGTGCGATTGAAAGAAGGCGGTTATCAAATTTTACAAAATAGGCCGCGATCACGCCTTGGAAATTTTGACCACGGAAACGCAAACCACCTTCGCTAGTGTTAGAGCTTTCAGGCTTTGTAAGAAGTTTGATTGCATCAAATGAAATTTGGCTTCTATTATTAAATGGCGCCAAATCAAAAGCGCGCATATTTTCGGTATAGCCTGCAAATAATTGGTAATTACGATTAATATCATAAGTTACACCAATTTGCGGAAGGAAATTATCTTTTGAAACAATTGTCCCTTTTAAGTCGGCATCTGAACCCGCAACAGGTGTTACAAAACCATTGATGATTGTTTTTGCCTTTGTATCAACATGAATTGATTTAAAGCCATATTGTAATCTAAGGTTTTCAGCCAATTTCCATGTATCTTGTAGATGGTAAACTTGGGTATTTATGTTGTAATTCAATTCCCATTGTGTTGCGAATGGGTTGGTTTGGAATTTCATAACATCATTTGCTTGCGCTCTTGTATTGGCATAGAAGCGGCGCGCTTGGTTGAAATCATTGTCCTCAACCCAAAAGCCACCTTCAATTGTGTGATTGCCGATTTTATATTCAGCTGATGCAAAAGCGCCAAGACGTGACATATCATATTCAGTTGTACGAACTGAAATTGGCGATGTTACACCTGCAACACCAGAGCCAAAGCTAAAAGGTGAAACATAAGGTGTGAACCAAAGACCTTGACCTTTTTGGTTGTGATTATAAGCGGCAATATCAAAGCTTAGATTTTCACCCCAATTACCTTTATAACCAAAACGGGTAAGCTCATCATCTCTAAGGCCAGAAGCATCAAAATACGCATCATCAACGGTTAAAATTTTGCCAGGGTAAACAGTGCCAGCCGCCGCATTTGTTATTGGTGCGCCTGTTTCGCCGCGATTATTGGCGATATCTGCAACTCTTTGCGCTAATTGCCAATCTGGGGCAAAATTGTCCCAATCATAGCCAAGGCGATTAATCATTTCTTTTGATAAATCTTGATAATCGGCTTCACGGCGTTTTGAAATTGTATAAAGGCCAGTAAATTGACCATCAGCGATAGGCCAAACAAAACCAGCATTTGCTTGATTTTGAATTTGTTTGCCATCACCTTTCCATTTTTGCACTTCATTATGCATAGCAGAAGCATAAAGGCGAAGATTGCCAAAACCTTCAATTGAGCCAGTGTCATAACGGCCATAAGCACGGAATAAAGTATCAGAACCAAAAGTTATTGCGCTATCAAGGCCTTTTTCTTCTTGCGCTTGTTTAGATACAAATTGCAAAGTCCCGCCAAGATTTGATGTTGAATTTGTGCTTAAAAGCCCTGCGCCTTGGCTCATTTTAACTTCTGCAAGATTTTCGGAAATTAAGGCGCGCGAAATATGAAGGCCGTTGAAATTTCCATAAGACATATCGCCAAGTGGAACACCATCAAGTGTAAAGCCCATTTGTTGTTGTGCAAAACCGCGAACACTTATGCGAACCGCCCATTCATAAGCACCAAAAGCATCTGCGCCAGTAAAGTTCACACCTGGTAGACGCTCAACTAATTTAATTGGGCTTGTCCCTGGGGTTTTTAATTTTAGGGTTTCAATTTTAATTGTTTGGGTTTGTCTTGCGCCTTTTCCAACAACTATAACTTGTTCGGCGTCTTTATTTTCTTGTGTTTGTGGGATGATATCATCGGCAAATGCGCTTGTGGTTAATAATAGGCTTGCTAAAAAAGTGCCATAATAAAGTGTTTTCTTCATTAGTTTCTCCTGATTGCATTACTTTTTTGCAATGCAGCAGGCGTGGCATTAACCCTTAAAAAAGACGGTTTTTTTAAGCTAATTTGAAGTTTTTATTATATAATTTTGCAATTAAGAATTTTTTGTTACATTTGCTTGGGCTTGCGCATCCTTATCAGGGCTTCTTGGGCAACACTTGCGACCAATTTGCCGCTCTGGTCATAAATCATACCGCGATTAAGGCCGCGCCCGCCGCCAGCCCATGGGCTATCTTGAGTGTATAAAAGCCAATCATCAAATTTTATATCTTCATGAAACCAAACTGCATGATCAAGGCTTGCCACTTGGATGTCATCATCAAACCAATTCTTTTGATGCGGTGCAAGGCATGCACCTAATAAAGTGTAATCTGTTGCATAGGCCAAAAGAACGCGATGAAGGGTTTGATCTTCTGGTAAAGGTGCGTTGATTTTAAACCAATAATTCTGCGCAAGGCTTTCAGGGTTTTCATTGAAAATTTGCCTAAATTCAACCGCGCGCGGCGCAAGCAGATTGGGCCACATTTTTTCAGGATATTTATGAAGATTTTGCTTAATAAAATCCGCGCGGCTTATAAGATTATCGGGCGGTGGAAGGTTTGGAATATCTAATTGGTGCGAAAGCCCATTTTCTTGGATTTGAAATGAACATGCCATGTTTAAAATTGGCATTCCGCTTTGCTTGGCAACAACGCGGCGGCTTGTGAATGTGCCGCCATCCCTATCGCGCTTTACTTCGAAAATGATTGGTTTTGTTGGGTCACCAGGGCGCATAAAATATGCGTGTAATGAATGTGGCATTCTTTTTGTGTCAACGGTTTTGCAGGCCGCCATTAATGCCTGACCAACAACTTGACCACCAAAAACCCGCTTCCATGGTTCTTTGGTTATTGGGCCGCGATATAAATCAATATCAATTTCTTCAAGTGTAAGAAGTTCGATTAGATTATTTACCAATTCAAGGTTTTGATTATTATTTTCCAACTTATAATCCTATTTTCTTACATTCTGCAAAACCCGCAGATATTGCATCAATAACAGCGCGAATGCGTGGCATATGGCGCATATCCTTATGAACCCCAAGCCATACTTCGCGCGGTTCAATTTCAACGCCCAAATCAAGCTCTACAAGTGTTTCCTCTTCTAATGCTCTATCACGTGGCACGCAGCAAATTCCAATACCATTTACCGCAGCACTTAACATAGTTTCGCGACTATTTGTTACAATCGCAACCCGCGCATTCGGCATTGCACCAATTAATGCACGTGCCTCTGGAAGGTGGGATTGGTCTTCAAGAACCGTAATGATTGAATGCTTTTCACTATTTTGCGTTGATGGCATTCCGAATTTTTCAATATATTGTTTTGAAGCAAAAAAACCGCCCTTTAAAGTTCCAAGTCTTTTTACAATCAAATCATTGCCATCAAATCTTGTTAAACGCACCGCAATATCTGCTTCGCGCCGATTAAGGTTTAATGCGCGCGCATCTGTATTAAGTTCAACCGTGATTTTGGGGTGGCTGCATTGCATTTTTGCGATTGCGGGCGCTAAAATTCGTGATGCAACTATATCAACACAGGTCACGCGAACTACACCTTCTAAAGCAATGTCTTTACCTGAAATGGCGCGTTCAGTCGCAATAACTTCGGCTTCGATGCGTTCAACATTTCCAAGAACTGTTTCACCCAATGATGTTAAAACATAACCGCGTGGGTGACGCTCCAAAAGGCGTGCGCCGATGCGGGTTTCCATTGCCTGTAACCTTCGACCCATTGTTGGTTGTGTGGTTTTTAAAGCGCGCGCCGCAGCCGACAAAGAACCTTCACGGGCAATTGCCAAGAAAGTTTGTAAATCATCCCATTCCATAATTTAACCTAATCAAAATCGCATGGATAATAAAACATTTTTGCATATTGTATACATAATCGCAAGTATTATTTATTGCATATGGAAAATGTTTCACAAAAACAAAAAACATATTTTGTTTCGCATGGCTCACCAACTTTGCCATTTGATAAAGTTGAGGCGCGCGAATTTTTAAAAAATCTTGGAAAAGAAATTCCAAAGCCGCGCGCCATACTTATGGTCTCTGCGCATTGGGAAACCCAAGTTCCAAGCATTAATGCGGTTGCGCAAAATGAAACCATACATGATTTTTATGGCTTCCCGCCGCAACTTTATGAATTGCAATATAATGCGGCGGGTGATGCCAAACTTGCGGGTGAAATTGCCGAAATGCTTGGGCAAAATGGCCTTATGTCGCAAATTGATAGCAAGCGCGGTCTTGACCATGGCGCATGGGTTCCGCTTTTGCTTATGTATCCTGATGCCGATATTCCGGTGTTACAATTATCAATTCAAAGCCACCTTGGCCCTGGGCATCATTATGAATTAGGGCGTGCGATTGCAAAATTACGTGATGAAAATATCCTTATTATCGCATCAGGAAGTTTTACCCATAATTTGCGCGAAATAAATTGGAATGGTGGCAAAGAAGAAGATTGGTCAATCGAATTTTCCAATTGGTTTCATGACGCACTTATTAATGGCAAAACCTGTGATTTATTATCGTATCGCAGGCTTGCGCCATTTGCGCAAAAAAATCACCCAACGGATGAACATTTATTACCAATTTACGTTGCCCTTGGCGCAGCAAGCCCAGAACCAAAGGTAGAGAGAATACATTCAAGCACAGTTTTAGGATCACTTCGGATGGATGCATATTCATTTGAATAATTATTTTTGTGAATAATTAAATTTGAAAGGAAAAATCATGACAAAAGTAGCAGTAATTTATTTCAGCGGTTACGGGCACAATCAAAAAGTTGCCGATGCCGTAATTGAAGGCATTAAATCAGAAGGTGCAGAAGCATTAGATTTAAAAATCGGTCAAGACGGTGGCCTTGATGATGCCCAATTAGACCAAATTGATGGCGCAGATGCCATTATTTATGGAGCGCCAACCTATATGGGCGGCCCTGCATGGCAATTTAAAAAATTCGCTGATCAGTCATCAAAAAAATGGTTTACACGCGCATGGCAAGATAAATTGGGCGGTGGTTTTACTGTTTCGGCGTCACAAGTTGGTGATAAGGGTCAAACAATGGCCTATCTTCAAACACTTGCATCGCAACATGGGCAGATTTGGGTTTCTTTGGGGCTTCTTCCATCAAATTCATTGGCGGCATCAGAAGATGATTTAAACCGCCGTGGTGGTTCGGTTGGTTTAATGGCAACTGCGCCATCTGATTCATCACCAGAACAAGCACCATTCAAAGGTGATTTGGAAACAGCAAAATTCTATGGCGCACGTATTGCCAAACTTGCCGCAAAATTTGCGTAATATCTAAAAAGAATAGCCCGCCAATGGCGGGCTATTTTATAATGCAAATTTGGTTTTTTCTAAAAACCATGTTTTGATTTTTTGATTTGTGGTTACAAAAACCCCAAAAATTACCAAAACAGATCCAAAATAAAATGTATGTGCGATTTTATCGTCATTAATAATAATCGCGGCGATTGTTGCCATTGGCGCAATTAAAAATGTGAAATTTGCCGCGCGTGTAGAGCCCATGATTTTCATCGCGCTCATCCATGTAATATGCGCAATAAATCCCGGAAAAATTGCCAGAAACATAACTGCCAAAGTTGGTTTTAATTCTATTTGTGCCTGAACCAATGCGTTCGGAAGCCAAGGGCATAGAAGTATTCCAGTTGCCAAAACCGTACTTGCGGCGGCGTTTAATGGGCCGTGTTTTTGAATAAGTGGCATAAGCAATATGAAATATAGGCCCGAACATATTGCGCAAATTATCAAATAAAATGCCCCGCCATGGAAAAATGCGCTAAAATCTGGATGCCCTAAAATCACCCAAACCCCCATCAAGCAAAGCCCAACACCCAAAATTGCATTAAGGCCAATTTTCTCTTTGAACAAAAATCGTGCGGCAATGATTGTAAAAATTGGTTGTGTGGAAACAATGAAGCTTGCTGCACTTGGTGCAATTGTTGTTTGCCCTAAATTTAGGAAAAAATTATAAATTGCCATTCCAACAAAAGCTGCGAAAAAAGCCTGAAAAATATCTTTGGCTGTCCATGTTTTTTGCTTTGTAAATATCAAAACCCCAAGGCCCAAAAGCCCTGAAACAAAAAACCTTAATGCCGCAATTTCACTTGGGCCAAAGGTTTTTAAAGCGATTTTTACATTGGAAAATGCAAGTGCCCAAATGCTTGCGGATAAAAGCCCCAAAATTGGGCCAAGGGCTGCTTTGTATTTATTCATTAAAGCCTAATAGCTTATTTATTTTAATAAGCAAAGAAAGGGCGGCTTTATAGCCGCCCAATTTTATGCATTTTGATTAAGCAATATGGTTTCACTTAGATTTAGATTATTCGTTGTCGCATAATTTTTTATTGCACTTTCAATAGTGCTTATAAAAGTTTTTACGTTTGAATTATCCGTGGAACTTGCGGCACTATCAAGCCCTGCAAGAAGCTCTTCTGCGCTTACTTTTCCATCTTTATTTGTGTCCAATGGATTGTATTGCTTATTAGAATTTGATGCCTGATCATCATTATCTGCTGGCGGTGGGCCACCATGATGCCCGCCATGCCCTTGTGGTGCATTGGCTTTCATCGCAGTTTCAAATTCATCCTTGCTAAGGCTGTTTGTGTTTTGCGTATCAAGTTTTGCCCAAAGGCTTTCGGCCTTCTCTTGGGTTACATTTTCTGGGCGCGCATTCACAAATTCTTCTTTGCTTACTTTGCCATCGCTATTTGCGTCTATTTTTGTGAACATATCATCTTGTTTTGATGAAGTTCCATCATTGGCGCTAGTTTGTTGCACCAATTGCATAATTGCACTTAGCGCAGCACTTGCAATCATATTTGCACTTGAAGAAGAATTTTTCTGTGGTCGATTTTGCGCCATACCAGTGTTGAATTGATCTTCTGTTATGCTTCCAGCGTTTTTCGTATCGATTTTTGCAAATAATTCGCTTGCGTTAGTTTCAGATACATTTTTAGGACGGGCGGCAATGAATTCTTCTTTTGTCACCGCGCCATCACTATTGGCGTCGATTTTGCTGAACATATTCGCGCGCTGGTTTGCGTGCGAAAAAGGGGAAATGCTATTTATCATTTTGCCCCCTATATTGCTTGGTCATTTAAACCCTCCATACTTTTTGCCATAAGGCATGTTTTGGGGTGCAATCTTAATGCCGTTATTATTGATTTATTTTAATGTATGAATACACCGATTTTAAAGGGATATTACGGGCAACATTAAATAAGTTTTATTGT
>JAPUEP010000121.1:13385-15794 GCA_027492515.1 Hyphomonadaceae bacterium | reverse complement strand
GCTGCGATGGCGCGGCGCACTTGCGCCGAGCGCCGCTTGGCGCGTTTAAATACAAATTTTATGATTTAGGCTGCGCTTTTAGCAAAATTCTTCAAACTTATTTGTGCTTATAATATCTTACATAATCAATTTTGAATTGTTGGGGTAGTTTGGTGTCGTCTATTCCGCCGTCTGCGGCGCCCCACATTCCGCCTATTGCAAGGTTTATGATTAAGCGGAATGGTTTATCAAAGGGCCATGAATGCCAATCGGCGTGGTCTTCTTTGATATAGTGGAAATACAAACTATCATCGACGAATAATTTTATATTTTTCTTATCCCATTCCATTGCATAAACATGATAAGCATTTTCTAAATCATCTAATTGAACCGAGCCTTTGCGTTGTTGCCAATTAACCCAATAATAAGCGCGTGAATGAACTGTGCCATGAACAATGCCACGCCCATTGCCAACATGTTCCATAATATCAATTTCGCCTGAATTAGGCCACGCATCACAATTTCCCGCGCCCTGCCATTCGGTAGGTGGCTTGCAATTAGTTGCGTAATAATATGGATCAGCAGGCAGCATCCAAATTGCGGGCCATGTTCCGCCGCTTACTGGCAATTTTGCCCGAACTTCAATTTTACCATAGGTTAAATCATGAATTGGTTTGGTAAAAAGGCGCGCCGAATTATATTTATCACCATTTTTATGGGCTTCGATAATTAATTGACCATTTTCAATGCGCGCATTTTGGGGATTATCTGTATATTCTTGGGCTTCATTATTCACCTTACCAGATGGCCAAATTTCAAAGCCCCAATCCTTTTTATTTATATTTTTTTCGTTAAATTCATCAGACCATATAAGTTTCCAATTTTTGTTTTTATCTTGGTTTTTGGGGCGAATAATAATGCCATTTAATAATGGTTCACCTTTAATTGGATTAAAACCTATATTCAAAACACCATCATTAATATCAACATTATTTATGGTTCGCGTTAATGCTGAATGTGGGCGACCATCGCGGGATTTTAAAATATCCAAATTTTTTATACGGACTTGGTTTTCGACAATTACATCAAAAATTCTTTTGTCGATTTGGGTTTCATTGGGTTCAGCAAATAAGAATTCAATATCATATTTGCCGTTTTTTAGCGGGATTTTTAGATTAAAATCACCTTCGCGATAGGTTTTAAAAGCCTGTTCATCCTGTGCGCCAAGGATTTTATCAATCTTGTTAATTTCACCGCCAGAAATATATTTTTTATCGCTTTCAAACTTATCACCATAGATTGAAACAAAATTATCGCCGCCGATATTAATCGCTTTTGTATGCGCTTCAATTTTTGGTTTTGCGCTAGCAAATGTTGGTTCTAGCAGCAGTGCCGCTAGAACCATAGCTAGTTTGGAGGAAATTGTTTTTTGCATTTTCAGCAGTTTTACCTAAAAATTAAATACTGCCCTTACACCATAAAATAATGGGTCGCGATAGCCGCCAAATGCAAACTGACCATTGCCATCAGGAATTGCAAAAGTTCTTACCCATTGATCAGTACAATTAGAGCAATAGACTTCATATTTCATGCGACCATCAGGTGTGGTGTATGAAATATTGGCATTCACAGTGGTGAAAGCAGGGCGTTCATCAGAATATTTTTCAACTTGGTTGAAATTTGGTGATGATAACCACATGCTTGATTCATGGTGAATTTGAACCCAAGGTTTGATTTGCGCACCATTTGATAAATTCCATTTATAAGAATAGGCTAATGATAATTTATAATCAGGGGCAAATGGTAATTCCATACCTTTAGGGTTTATGTTTGAATTACATGGGAATGGTGTTGTAGAGCGCCCTGCACAGAACCAGAAATCTGAATAAGACGGATTACTAACCACATAAGTGTCAAGCATACTTCCAGAGAAATCAAATTGATGATTGCCAAGTTTAAGATTGCTTTCAATTTCGATACCTTGAAGAATTGAATCGGCGACATTGTCTGTAACCAATGCAGTTATATCAAGGCCGGTATTTTTATCTTTACCAACATAACGAACCGAAGTTTCTTGCTTGTCTTTATAGCGTGATCTGAAGATTGAAATTTGGTTGCGTAATTTGTGCCCAAACATATAGTTTTTAAGGCCAATTTCATAATTTATAACTGTTTCTGGTTTGAATGGGAAATATACGGTTTCACCTGCATTAACCACGCCAGAGCCATCAAAATTATTTGCCGCACTAAAACCACCTGCTTTATAACCAGTTGCAATATAGGCATAAGCAAAATTATTTTCATTTATGTCAAAATCAGCGCCAAGGCGATAATCAAAATGTGACCATGAATCTTGGAAATTACCCACAGAGGTCAAAGCATAATTTTGAAGGTTTTCAATTCCTGTGCGATAATATTTTGCCAAATCCG
>JAPUEP010000121.1:0-13375 GCA_027492515.1 Hyphomonadaceae bacterium | reverse complement strand
CCGCACTTGTGTAAATTGGCCAGCCATTAAGGTTTGCAAACTTACTCCAATCTGCGCCTTCAAGCAGGATTTTGCCACCGCTTAAGCTACAGGTGTTTTTGGTGTTAATATCAACATTAAACCCGCCATAGCAATTATATCCAAGTACTTTAAGGGCGTGTTTTTTGTCTGTGGTTGTTCTAAGGCCGACATTGAATGAAAGCTTGTCAGTTGCCTTGAAACTTGCATTTCCAAAGAAAGCCTGTGAATCCGAACCTTGGTCTGGTGCGATTACGACAGTTCCGCCAAGCCATGGCGCAGAACAACAAAACGGATTTTCGATTGAAAACAATGAATCCGTAGTTTCAGAGAAGTTGAAATATCCAACTTGCCAATCAAGTTTTCCATTTTTGCCATGCAATTGCAATTCATAAGAATCCGAAACCGAATTAGATTTCGGATGGGTTTGCATTATATCTTCCCATTGGGTTTGGTTTGAAAATGCAGGAACATTAAATGCCCAAACCAAAGTTCCCGGCATTGGGCGGCGCCCTGAATCATCATCAAATCTTTGAGATAATTTTTGATCCGAATGACCATAAGCAAATTTAACTTTTAGGTTTTCGCTTGCTTTCCAATCTGCGCTTAGGCGGATATTATGTTGGCTTAAATGTCTTTGACCAGGGACGTTTACATAAACAGTGTCACGGTTAAGGCCATAGGTTTTGCAGTTTTCAGGTGCGCGTTCGCAATCTTGGAAATTTATTCCGCCAACGCTTCTGTCCTCAAGAACTTCATAAGTGCCCAAAATATCCAAATTATCCATTGGCTTATAAAGCCCGCTTAGGCGATATGCATATTTATCGGAATTAGTATAAAATTTAGATGGGCTTACGGCGTGATTATATCTTTGATCCGTATCTGGAACGCCATCACCATTTAAGTCGCGTTGATCCATTCGCTGATCTGCCCAGCCATTACGCTTCTCACCAAATAGGTTAAAGCGAAATGCAAGTTGATCATTTACTGGAATATTGATTGTCCCACGACCTTGGCGGTGGAAATAATTACCAAATTCAATTCCAAGGCTTGCGCTTTTATCGCCAATTTTTGGTTTAGAATTAATAACATTTATTGACCCACCTGTTGCATTGCGCCCATATAATGTGCCTTGTGGGCCGCGCAAAACTTCAAGACGGTCTAAATCATACATTAAGGTAAGGGCGCCTTGTGGGCGTGGTGAATAAACGCCATCAACATGAAGTGCCACACTTGGGTCACCCAATTCGGTATTATTATTGCTTGTAACGCCGCGCAATGTGAATGAGGTTCCGCTATCAACTGGTGAAATGTGGATTTCAAGATTTGGAACAATATCGGCAATCTGAACTGGTGAAGTGATATTTTGGCGGGTTAATTCTTCTTGCGTTACTGCGGTAACTGGCAATGAAGTTTTCATAAGATTGGTTTGTTTGCGCGATGCGGTAATAATCACAATCTCGCCTGATTTGGTTTTTTCCTCACTTTGCGCCATTGCCTGATGCGAAACACTAAGCATTAGTGCGGCAATAATTGACGCCTTTAAACAACGATTTTTCATATGTTTCTTCCCCTAGAAACTGCGCCTATTTATGCCTTTTTGACAATTCGTACGCAGCAATAGAATTTGCTTAGCGCCAAGGCAAAGCAAACCAAATATGGCTTTGAGATGAAGGGGTAAAAAACGCGATGAAATTGAATAATTCACGATTAAATTAAAAAATTTGGGATATTTATAATTTAGTTTTTGTGATTATTAATTAGAAAATCGGCAATATCACTATAGGTTTGGCTAAATTTATGGGTTGAATTGTCTTTTAATTTTACTTCAACCATTCCATTTTTAAGCGAAGAAAACTTTTCAATATAATTTATATTCACAATTCTTGAGCGATGGATACGTTTGAAAATTTCATCATCTAATTGCAAAATTAATTTGGTAATTGATATGCGTTTAACAAAAGTTTTAATGCCATTATTTTTGGTTTGCACGTGAAAGCAAACAAAATCACCTGCTGCCTCAATCCATATTATATTATCTTGTTCGATGCGTAAATTAAGGCCATTTTCGCGAACCTGAATTGCGGGAAATTCTTTTTTTGCAATCACTGGCTTTTCAATAATATTATTTGAATTTCCAAGTAGATTTTCATTTGAAAGAATTTCTAAAACGCGGTCACGCAATTGTGCAATGGCATTTTTTTCTTTCATACGCTCGATTGCGCGCTTTATGGCGCGGGTTACGCGCTCTTTATCAATTGGTTTTAAGACATAATCAATTGCACTAGCTTCGAATGCGGAGATTGCATATTTATCATAAGCCGTAACAAAAATAATCATCGGCATTTGTGCTTGTGAAAGCGATTTTACAATTTCAATACCCGACATTTTTGGCATATGAATATCAAGAATTGCCAATTGGGGCTTTTGTTCAATAATTGTATCAAAGGCGATTTTTCCATTGGGGCAAATTGCAAGCAATTCAACTTCATCAATTGTATCAATAATACCCTTCATAAAGTCGCGTGCAATTGGTTCATCTTCTGCAATTATTGTTCTTAGCTTTTGCAATTAATTGCCCCCCATTGCCGCAGAATCATTATTTTTGGTATTTGTAGCGTTTGAAAATGGAATATCAATCAAAACTTCGAATTTGCCATTTTTGGCTTTTTGCGCACTAAAATTAAAATCATCGCCAAAATGATTTTTTAATCTGTCACGAACATTTTTTATTCCTGTTCCTGTGCCTTTTTGAAGATTGTTTGAACTATCATTATCTGCGCCATCATCAATTAATTTAATAATAAGGCGCCCGTTTTTGATTTTGGAACTAAATGAAATTTTGCTTATATCTTCGCTTTCGGCAACCGAAAATTTAATGGCATTTTCAAACAGGGGTTGCAGGATTATTGATGGAACTAAGGCATCTTTTGATAATTTATCCATTTTTATTTCAATAGCTAATTTATCGCCAAATCTTACACGTTCGACATCAAGATAGTGACCAAGGCCTTCGATTTCGGTTTTCAAGTCTGTCATGCTTTGTAAATCATATTCAAGCGTGTGGCGAAAATAATCACTTAAACGAATAAGCATTGTTTGCGCTTCAATACCTCGCCCCGTGCCAACAAGACCGCAAACGGCATTGAGCGTATTAAACAAAAAATGTGGATTAACTTGATAGCGCAGCATTAATAATTGCGCATTTCTCGCAAGGCTTTCGGCCTGCAATTCACGTAAATGGGCTTCTTGGGCAAGCGATTTTGCGCGCTCCGCTTGTTCGTGTTCGATTTCTACTTGGCGAAAATAGCGTATTCCATAATAGAATGTTGACCAACCACCCATCACCAAAACACTAACATAAAGCCAGCCGCCAAAATCGCGTGAGATGTTTAATGCATTACCATTAAACATTATCCACGAATAGATTTTCATTTTGGCATAAGTCCAAACAATCGATGCCAAACTTACACAAATTATGCTTATGATAAGGCGAAAATAAAAACCCTCATCCCAGATTTTTTTAAATATAATTCGAAGCGGGATAGTTGTTAAAGCACCAATACAAGATTGAAGAATTATAACCGCAACATCAAGAAAAATATTGTTAATACCATACCATAATGGCCCCGCGATGAAGGCAATGATTGATAAAGCGAACCAACCGAAAAGTTGTAATGTCCAAAATTGTTTTTGGTGATTATCGCCGATTATATGGCTTTGCGCGGATTTTTTTTCTGTCATAAATGCCTAAAAAGCACATATTTTAAGAATTAAACAGATTTATTTTCGCCCATAAAAGTAAAATTATGGCTTTGGCATCTTGTAATTGACCATTTTCAATCATTTGATAGGCGTCGTTGAAACTATATTCTAAAACTTCAATTTCTTCGCCTTCGTGTTCGTGGCCGCCGCCTTTTGATTTTTTATCGGCATCTTCATATTCACCGACAAATAAAGTCATTTTTTGTGTGTTTGCCCCAGGACTTATAAAAGCGTCGCAAATGAATTTGGCATCTTTAATGTGATAACCGGTTTCTTCTTCAACCTCCATAATCATGCGTTTTTTGGCATCTTCCCCCTCTAAAAGCCCTGCAGGAACTTCAAGCATTAATTCATCAAGGCCGTTTAATGCGGCGGGAAGGCGTAATTGGCGAATTAAAATAACGCTTTGTTTGGCAAGATTATAAAGCAAAATTGCCGCCCCATCACCGCAATCATAAACTTCGCGCATTTGCTTTTGCCAATTTCCGTCATTGCGCAAATATTCAAAATCATAACGATAAAGATGAAAATGATTATCGCTTAGGGTGCGTTTTTCGATGATTTTAATTCTATCTTTCATCATGATTTATAGATTCCGTTGCCAAATCGCTTTTATGCGGCGAAAATAGGTTGTTTTGAGAACCGAAGCGCAGCGCACTTAGGTGCGTGAGCATCGGAAGCGCATAAATATCCTATTTGCAGCCTGTAAAAGCGATTTGTCAATGGAATCTAACTTTCGGGGTCGCCTAGTGCATGCCCATTATATGCCAAGCGCCAATATTGCCCAAGGGTTGATTTATCAATATTTTTATCATGGTAATTTTTGAAAAATTCCAAAATCTCATCAATATTGTCGGAGAATAAAAGCGCACTTTCAAAATTATGTGGTGCGTGCTGCTCACTCGCTAATTGGGTTAGAAGTGGTTTTAGGGATTTTGTGCGGTGGTCTTTGTCACCGATTTCATCGCTATCACGTGTCCAGAAATTGGGGCTTGAATTGAATAATACCATTGGCGTTGGTACAAATTCACTATCGCAATAATAATTTTGGCATGCATCTTGGAAAATTTCTTGAACTGTTCCTGCATTGCCTTCGGCAAAAATAATGCCGCCATCGGCAATGGTTACAAGGCCATCTTCGCGCAATGAATTATAGAAAAACTTGGCAATATGGGTTGCGAAAATATTGCTTGGTTCATGACCATAAAGCCATGTTGGTATGCCAAGGCTTTGGGAATTTTCATTTGGTGGATTTTTCCAATCACCGAATAAATTATCCAAAACTTTTTTGGCGGCTTTGAACCAATTTTGTGGCTGGTCACGAAAATCTTGGGCATTTTCATCAATAAGTAGCGGTTTTATTTCATCAAGTTTTTCATCGGCAAATGGCGCAAGTAATGCACCAAGATTTCCAGCTTCCATAAGCCCTGGGCCACCGCCTGTTATGATTAAATGATGACGGCGCGCAAGGGCGCGCGCAAGTTTTACAACCTGCCAATAACTATTGGCATCGCGGCGCACGGCATGCCCGCCCATAATGGCGATTGGTGGCATATCATGTTGATTTATATGCTTTGCAATCAAATGTGCGATGGCTTTTTCAAGCCCTGAATCATGGCAACGCGTTTGCAATAATGCCGATGATGAGGTTTGGATAATGCGTTTATTTTGAATAAACCAATTATAGATTTTTCTATCCTTGGTATTTTCCCACCAATCTTTACCCTCTTTATATGCATCATAAAGTGATGATGGCGAATAGGTTTCATTTGGGAAAAGACTAAACATTTCATTATCAGGGGCAAGGATAACTACACCCGCGAATTTCGCGCAGCGCCGCGCAAGATGCTTTCCCAATTGGCAATTTATAAAGGCGGACTTTTTTATGGTTTCATCGTCAAAATATTTATTATGACCAATCAAATTAAGATTTATAAAATCAGCAGGTGGGCGCGGTGATTTCAAACCTGTCCAAGCCCAAAATTCATTCATGTCCCTGATTTCTAATTTATCGCCCATTTTATACCTAATGTTTTTTCGTATCTTTATCTAGCATAAGCCACTTTTAAAATAACCACTTTTCAAGCATATAGGGAAAATGCGTATTGCCTTTCTTGGATCCCCTGAATTTGCCCTTCCTGCATTGAATGCATTGTATGATGCGGGGCATGAAATTGTCTGTGTTTATTCGCAGCCGCCAAAGCCAAAAGGGCGTGGTCAAAAATTGCAACCAACAATAATTCACGCGCGCGCCGAAACTTTGGGGCTTATGGTTCGTACACCAAAAACATTACGGAATTTTGAAGCCCAAGAAGAATTTCGTGCTTTAAATTTAGATTTTGCAATTGTGGTTGCCTATGGCCTTATATTGCCACAGGAAATATTGGATGCACCAAAATATGGATGCTTAAATATCCACCCATCATTATTACCACGTTGGCGTGGTGCAGCGCCCATCCAAAGATGTATTGAGGCGGGCGATAATAAGACCGCAATTGAAATTATGGCAATGGATGCGGGCCTTGATACGGGCGCGGTTTATATCAAAGAAGATTTGGATATTTTACCAAATGACACTTATGGAATTTTATCCGAAAAATGCGCCAATATTGGCGCACGGCTTTTGGTGGAAATTTTGCCAAAAATTGCGTCGGGTGAATTAAAACCTGTTCCGCAAAAAGATGATGGCCTTACCTATGCCGCCAAAATCACCAAGGATGAGGCGCGAATTGATTGGTCAAAGCCAGCGCATGAAATTGATTGCAAAATTCGCGGATTTTCGCCGCTTCCTGCGGCATGGACAATGATTGATGGCTTGCGCCATAAAATTTTGATGAGTGAAATTGTTGATAGCAATGGCACGGCGGGTGAGGTTTTAAGCGATGATTTAATCATTGCCTGCGGTGCGGGTGCAATTCGAATTTTGCGTCTGCAACGCGAGGGCAAACCAGCAATGGATGCGGGGGATTTTCAACGCGCCAACCCAATTTTAAAGGGTGCAAAGTTTGACTAATTGGAAACTAACCCTTGAATATGATGGAACGTCATTTTGCGGCTGGCAATCGCAGCCTGAAAAATGTGGCGTGCAAGATGCGGTTGAAAGTGCGATTGAAAAGATTGATGGTGGCTTTAAGCGCGTTTCGGTTGCGGGGCGCACCGATGCGGGTGTTCACGCATTAGGGCAGGTTTGCAGCGTAAAACTTGATAAGGATTGGCAAGATTTTCGCCTTATCGAAGCGCTTAATGCGCATTTGCGCCAATTGGGCAAGGTTGCGATTTTGGATGCGCAAATTATGGATGATGATTTTGACGCAAGGTTTAGCGCGACTTCGCGCCATTACCTTTATATTATCCAAAATCGCCGCGCACCCGCCACGCATTTACGTGGCCTTGTATGGCAAACCCCATTTCGTATTGATATTGATTTGATGAAACAGGGCGCGCATAAATTAATTGGCAAACATGATTTTACAACTTTCCGTGATATGCAATGCCAAGCCAAAAGCCCAATTAAAACCCTTGATGTTTTTGATATTGATTTAGTTCAAACCCCATTTGGCGAACAAATCCACTGCAAATTAAGCGCCCAATCCTTCCTTCATCGTCAAGTGCGAAGCATGGTTGGAACATTAGTCGATGTTGGGCGCGGGCGTTTTTCGGTTGATGAATTAATATTGCGATTAGAAGCAAAAGATCGTAAAATGTGCGGCGAAGTCGCGCCAAGCGATGGATTATATTTAACAAAGGTTGGATATTAATTGTTATGTTGATATAAGAACTGCATTTTAATATGAATATAAATTATGTATTTTGCCAATATCAATCATTTAAAATTATTTGAAACTGTTGTAGATATGAAGCTCTTTTGTTATTCTATATATTGGGTGTTTTAGTGACAAGTATAGCAATATTAGTTTCTAATAGTATTTATAATTCAAACGAAACGCTTGCTTGTTGTAAAGATGACCTAATTGCAATTGAGAAATTATTTAAAGCAACTAGTCGATTTGAGCAAATAGAAATTCTTGAGAATCTTGATTCAAAGTCTATTAAAACACGCCTGCGTGAAATTTGTGAGAAGAAAGAAACCTGCGAGGAAGTAGTTTTCTATTTCACAGGTCATGGCTATCAGAATGAAGAAGATTTGTATTATTGTGCAACTGATTTTAACTCAAGGAAGCCAAATGAAACCGGATTGTCTAATGAAGAATTGCACACATATATAAGGGCGTTAGAACCTCAGGTATTTGTTAAAATAGTCGATGCATGTAATTCTGGTGTTAGCCTTATTAAAAACTTTGGTGAGACAATAAAAAAATTTGAAGGAAGACTTAAAAACGTTATACAAATAGCATCATGTTTGAATAACCAGTCGTCCATTACGGGCCAGCCTCTGAGCGAATTTACAGGCTTCTTCATTGATGCAGCATTAAATAAAACAGAAGGGCCTGTTTATTATACAGATATAATTTCAGTTTTGAGAGACAAATATATTGGAAATGAACTACGAACCCCATATTTCGTAACGCAGGGAACGGGGCTAGAAAAATTTTGTGATGATGCATCATTTTTAGATAGCCTTAGAAAAGAAGAAACGGAATCGTCTCCTGTGATACAAAGGCTTCAAGAAATAGCAATTTCTGAACCTTCAAACGTTGACATCTTAACAGAATATGAAAGCAAATTAGTTACCACAGAATTAGCAAATACTTTTATCGATAGAGTTTTTTCTTATTTACATAGCAAGGTCGAAAGCAAAAAAAAATTTCAAGAATTTTATAATTTAGAAACTAAATTAAATTCAGATTTTGATTGTGAGCATTCGAAGAGTTTTTTGATAAACATATTGTCAAAAGAAAAAAGGTCGGACGAATTAGTTACGGCAGAAATATCAAGAGAATACAAACGGAAAAACCCTTTTGGAGGACTGTTTAACTTGGCTGCCCTGAATTTTGGTAGGGATGATGCTGAATATACAGAAACTCATTAACTTAATTTTAATTGATACCTAAAAAAAGTTCAGATTGAATTTATATTTACTCCTAAATTTAGAAGTTTGCCTAAGGTAACTTTGACGGTTACTTGTGCACCTAGCCTAGAAAAAGTATACGTATTTGAAAATGTTTGTGAGCAATTACTAACTGATTTCGGGCATTATGGTAGCAAAGGAAAACTTAAATACAGAAAGTGGTATAAATTTGATTGGCATAGCGAACAATTTGAAGATTTTGACAAAATTATCTCTAGAATTGAAGCTTTATTGGGCGACGAAGTAATTACGGTAGTTGAAAAACTAAAATGATTTAATACTCCGTAGGTTGCGATTTTATCAAAAGTTCTTATGTTTTCTGTAATTGGAAATTAAAAAAGGGCGCAACGCGCCCTTTTTTAAAATCAATATGTCAAAGAAAAATCAAAAACCACGCTTTTTGATTTTTCTTTGTTCGCTTAAAACTACCCCCAAACTAGTTTGGGGGTAAGAACTTATATATGGATAGCCCACCCATCCACCGCCATTGCGGCTTCTTTTACGGCCTCACTCATTGTTGGGTGGGCGTGGCAGGTGCGGGCTATGTCTTCGGCAGATGCGCCGAATGCGATTGCAAGGCCAGCTTCGCCAATCATTTCGCCAACCCCTGTACCAATCATATGTACGCCAAGGATTTTAAGGGTGTTTTTATCTTCAAGAATTTTTACCAAACCTTCGGCCTCACCATTGGCGCGGGCGCGGCTGTTTGCCATGAATGGGAATTTGCCGACTTTATATTCAATACCTGCGGCTTTTAATTCTTCTTCGGTTTTGCCAACACCTGCAACTTCTGGGTTGGTGTAAATTACGCCCGGGATATTGTTGAAATCAACGTGACCCGCTTTACCCGCTATAATTTCGGCAACGGCAACGCCTTCTTCTTCGGCTTTATGCGCAAGCATTGGGCCAGTAGTAGCATCGCCAATTACATACACGCCATCAACATTGGTTTTCCAATGATGATTTGGCACAAAACCACGTGCATCTTTTTCAACGCCAATTGTTTCAAGGCCTAAACCAGTAGTATAAGGCCTGCGACCAACTGCAACCAAAACCACATCAACATTCATTTCAGTGGCATCACCACCTGCGGCAGGTTCATAAGTAAGTTTAACGCCTTTTTTATCAGCAACCGCAGATGTAACTTTTTTACCAAGTTCGAATTTGAAGCCTTGTTTAGTCAATGATTTTTGCAATGTTTTTGCAATTTCCAAATCGACCCCTGGGGTAATCCTATCAAGATATTCAATTACTGTAACTTCGGCACCAAGGCGACGCCATACTGAACCAAGTTCAAGGCCAATAACACCCGCACCAATAACAACCATTGATTTTGGAACTGATTTAAGCGCCAATGCACCAGTTGATGAAACGATTTTTTCTTCATCAATCACAATATCGCCCAATGGCGCAACTTCTGAACCGGTTGCGATAACCGCATTTTTAAAGCCAAGTTCTGTAACGCTGCCATCTTCTGCGGTTACATTTAATTTGCCCGCGCCAGTGAATGCGCCCGTGCCTTTAAGATAGGTAACTTTGTTTTTCTTCATAAGGAATTCGATACCTTTAGTAAGGCCATCGACCACTTCATCCTTATTAGCCATCATTTTTTCAAGATTTAATTTAACACCAGATGTTTCAACGCCAAATGATGCATAATGATGCGCCGCACCTTCAAAGGCATGTGATGAATGAAGCAATGCTTTGGATGGGATACAGCCAACATTCAAACAAGTGCCGCCCAATTTACCGCGCTTTTCAACGATTGCAGTTTTTAAACCTAATTGACCGCAACGAACCGCACAAACATAACCACCAGGGCCGCCACCAATAATTACTACGTCATATTGTTCTGACATCACATACTCCAAAGGAAATCATTTGCTTCATATAATGTCAAATGGTTAAAAACGACACCCCATGATGACAGCTATAAATATTTTTTTTGACTATCTTTGGTATAGGTTTTTTATTTATATTTTTTAGTTTTTGGATCAAAATAGATTTTTTTATAGGCCGCTTCAATTCCATTGGCCTCACGATAGCCAATTGTGAAAAATGGCATTGAATTTTTCACGCCCGAATATTTCACTTCATATAAATTATAGCCAAGGCCAATTGGGCTAAGGCTATTATCGTTTTTTTGCGCCCACATAAATCCGGTGCAGCCCATTGTTCCGCATGCATCACGATCATCATTAGTGCCAAAATATATTGTTTTTATATTATAAGGATTTTTGCCAAGTTTAACCGCGCTTGCGCATTGATCATTAATAAAATCTTCTTGAAGTCTTATTTTAGATGGGATTTTGTCACCACATACTTCGAAGGTTGAATTATTGCCCCCTGCATTCATCTTTGGCATTTGCGCATAAGCGGCAAAGCCACAGGCAGATGCAAAAACTAATATACCAAGATAAAGCGCAAATTTATTCTTCATCACCAACTCCAATAATATATTTTTAATATATATTTAAAATTATGTCAAAAAAAAGGGCGGCTCTTTTGGCCGCCCATTAATTTGATTATTTTACTTATCTAGGTGGCAAACCTTTGGCAAGGTTCGCGCATTGCATAACCCAATTTTCACGATAAACACGCGATCCAAAATTAGGAAGATTATTTGCAAGCCATGCCAATTCCGCAGGGTTCATTGTTGCAATCTGCCAGAAATAATGAATGCCATTTTCATTTAACCATGCATTATTTTTTGGACCAACCCCATCAATCAACAATAAATCATCAGCATCGGCGCCACGTGTTGCAGATTTTGGTTTTGTGCCATCGCCTGCTTTTACGATTTCAGCTTCTAATTCTTCCGCACTCATTGAGCCAGCAGATGAGATTTCAAAATTTGTGTTTGAAACTTGTTCTTCTTTGGCAACATAAACTGGTGTTGATTTTGAATTTTCTTCAAGGAATTTAACGCGTGATTCCAAATATTTGTTGCGCGCATTCAAAGTTTCTAATTCTTCTTTATTGATCGAAACATCGCCACCTTTAAGCGATGCACCCAAAGCTGCACCGCCAGCAAGGCCAAGTGCCGCGCCGCCTGCACCATTTTTTTCAAGATCGGCGATTTTAAGGCGCGCCTCTGAAAGTTGTGCTTCTAATGATGCGATAAGTGCTTCATCACGACCGCCATCTTGGCTTTGACGTGCACCAAGGCGTGCCGCAAGTTCATCACGTTCGGCGCGCGCACCATCAAGTTCGCGCTGTAATTCTTCGCTATTGCATTTGCAAAGTGAAAATGCCCAAGCGATAAATCCACCAAGAAGTGCCGCAAGGAATAAGTATAATAAATTCTGCATAATGATATACATGGCTAATATCCTTAGATAATTTTTTAATTTGACTAATTTGTCGTAATGTTAAATTCGATGCGACGGTTTTTCTGACGTTCTGGGCTATCGACACCAATTACGGCATTATCTTGAACTAAAGGTTTGGTCTCACCATAACCTTTGGCGCTTAATTGATCGGCTGATACGCCTTTGGAAATAAGGAAATTACGAACAGTATCAGCGCGTTTTTGCGATAATGCCATATTCATATTGTCATCACCGCCAGTGTCTGTATGGCCTGCAACTTCAATTTTGAATTTTGAACATTTTTTTGCAACTTCGGCAACTTTTTCCAAAACTTCTTGCCCTGCAGTGGCAGCAGAACCAGATTTTGCAAATTGAACAGAACCACTTGTTGCCGCAGCGTTTAAATCTGCTTGGCATGTATCTGCGGCGGCATTATTGATTGGCTTTGTTTCTTCTGCTTTGGCAATTTGTGGTTTATTATCGCCTGGCGCAGTGATTTCACATTGAACGCTTGCAACAACCCCTGGAAGGCCAATCATTTTCTTTTCAAGCAAAGCTTTCTTTGCGCTTTCGCAGGCCGCAAGTTTGGTTGCTTGGTCGATTGCGGCGCCTTTTACGATAAGATTGGCATTAAGCGGGCCACCAACTTCAACACTTGCAAAACTATATTGGTTTTTTACCAAAGCCTCTTGGGCAACTTCAGTTGCGCGTTTTGTTAGGTTGCTTGCACGTCCTTTACCAAAAAAGGTGGCAAGTAAGAATAATAATGCAAGCCCCAAAAGGCCAAGCAAAATTGGAAACCAACAATTGCGTTCTTTATTCTCTTCCATTTATTTCCCCATCATTAGGTTTGGAATGGTTTTTCATAATAATGTTTGAATTTCGAAAGATTACAAGTGAACTCGCCTCAATGGTGCGTAAAATTACATTTTTTTAAGACAAAAGGCTGCAAATTATGTGAAATATGGGTTATTAGCGCTTACATGAACCAAGAAATTACTGAAATCACAAGTGCCCAAAATAGCCTTGTAAAACTTGCAAGGTCTTTGGATAAGAAAAAAGCACGCCAAGAAACCATGCTTTTTCGCGCTGAAGGTGCGCGCCATGTCCTTGAAGGTATTGAATGTGGCGCCAAATTATATGGGCTTTTATTTTCTAAAAATGTTGCAAGCCGCCCGCATGTTCGTGAACTTATTGAACATGCCAAAAAACATAATGCACGAATTGGGCAAGTAAGTGATAGTGTTTTAGA
>JAPUEP010000120.1 GCA_027492515.1 Hyphomonadaceae bacterium | reverse complement strand
ACCTTAACAAAAAACTTCGTGAAGCGCGTGAACTTGAACAAGATCAATTAAAAAATGCCCAACTTAAAATCGCGCAACAAGAAAAACTTGAACGCGAAATATCAAATTTTGAATCAAAAACCCAAAAAATACTTGAAAGCGTGAATGATTTTGCATCTAATCTTTATGCAACTTCAGAGCATATGGGCAATATTGTTGGCGACGTTAATATGCGCGCACAAAAAGTTGCGGGCGCATCATCCGAAACCTCAAATAATATTAAAAACGTTGCAATTGCAGCCAGCGAAATGTCAAATTCAGTGCAACAGATTTCGCAGCAAACCGATTATTTTGAAAATGTAATTCGTGATGCAGTTTACCAAACCCAACAAGCAGATAAAACTTCAATAATGCTTGAACATGCGGCCCTAAGAATTGGTGAGATTGTCGAAATTATCCAAAAAATTGCAGGGCAAATCAATCTTCTTGCGCTAAACGCAACCATTGAATCTGCGCGCGCAGGTGAAGCTGGGCGCGGCTTTGCCGTTGTTGCAAGCGAAGTTAAGTCTTTGGCAAGCCAAACCGAACACGCAACACATGAAATTTCGCAAAATATCGATAATATTAAAAATGTTTCCACCGAAGTTATTAAATCACTTGGCGCAATTAAAACTTCTATCGAAAGTGTATGCGGCATTTCCAACAAAATATCATCTGCTGTGAATGAGCAAACCGATGCCACACATAATATTGCAAATAATATGCAAAATGCATCAAACGGAACCGATATGATTGATGCAAGCATTAATGAGGTAAGTGAATTCTCCCTTGAAGCAAATAAATCGGCGATTGAAACAAAAGAAGCTGCAAAATTATTATCACAAAACACAAGCCTATTAAGCCAAGAGATAAGCGCTTTCTTGAATAATGTTAGGGCCGCATAATTATATAAAACCTTCAAAGTTTATTTTTTCAACATTTGAATATTTTTATGCATAATTTTTTGGCAAATAGTATTTTATCAGCAATTATATTTTTTATTCCAGATATTTTTTTGACTTATTTTTCAGCTAATGGCACAAATAATTATCACTTTATGTGAGTTTCCTTCCTCGGAACAATCGAAAATTTGGACAAATTTCGAAACTATGCCCTTAGTGATATGCATCCTCCCCGCAAATCCTAAGGGCATTTATTTTTATTGCGACTAAAAATACAATTGCCAAATTTGAATAAATGTGCGCATCATAATAAATCATTATATTTGGATAGATTGTAAGGCTAAAATGTTGCTTCGTGATGACGAGAAGTCGCGAAAAAAAATGTTCAACTTTTTAATTCGCCACTTAATTATTGGTGTTGTAACTGGTTGGGTTATTTTAAGCGTTTTTATTATTTTGGATATCGCAAGCTTAAGAAGCCTTGCATTGGCAACTGGCGCGGGGGCAATTGTATTTCCTTTATTATATGCATTTTTTGCAATTACCTTTGGCTCTGCGGCGATGGGAATTGGCATAATGGGTATTAATGATGACGACGATAATGATAATGATGGTCACCGTATAAATATTTTCCCAACATTCCATCAATTGTCGCCAATTAAAGTTCACACCAAAAAAAGATAATTTTTAAGCTTCTTTATAGACTGTCTTCCATCCCTGTTGCAGAAATTATAAATGATGCAATGAATGACTTTGCGCGAATCGCATCATAAGTATTTCATATTTTTTTGGGGGCATTGATGCAAAATCCGTTTGGAAAACGTTCAAAAGATGAAGATGTAACAATTGTTGAAAGCGAAATCATAAGCGTCAATCGCAAAGAAACCCGCCCTATTATTGCGATTGTAAAACTTCCACATTTTGGTGATTTACAGCTTCCTGCTTATGAAACTATGCAATCTGCGGGTATGGATTTGCGCGCTGCAATTGGTGAAGATGAAAAAATTATTATGCCAAGTGGTTCGCGGGTTTTGGTTCCAACGGGTTTGAAAATCGCCCTTCCGCCTAATTATGAAGCGCAAATAAGGCCGCGTTCTGGCCTTGCGCTTAAAAATGGTATTACCTGCTTAAATAGCCCCGGAACAATTGATGCCGATTATCGCGGTGAAGTTGGGATTATTTTGATTAATCACGGCGCGGATACATTTGAAATTAAACGCGGCGATAGAATTGCCCAAATGGTAATCGCCCCAATCACACAGGCAGTTTGGATGGAAACTGATGATTTGGATGAAACTGCACGTGGTAGCGGCGGATTTGGCTCAACGGGGGTTTAAATATGGCAATGGATGTTGAAACCTATATGGCGGGTGTAAAAACCAAAACTGGACTTCATTATCTTGAGATTGTTGAATTACTTAAGAAAGAAGGCTTTACCAAAAAGGGCACGACGGCAACAATTGTCAAAAACCATCTTAAAGAAAAATATGACATTGGTCATGGTCACGCAATGGGAATTTGGCGCTTTTTGAAACCAAGCGTTGAAGAATAATTACATAAATTTATTGGCAAAATTTGGGCTTGAAATATTTTGCCCCTGCATTTCCAATGGATCATTGCGCCGATATGCCAATGCCTCGGCAATATGCACGCGTTTGACATTATCGTCCCCATCCAAATCAGCAATTGTGCGCGCAACCTTTAAAGTACGATGATAGGCACGCGCCGATAAACGCATTGCATCAGCCGCCTTTGTAAGAAGTGCCGCGCCATTTGCATCGGGGCTTGCATATTTTTCCAATAAATTACCCGATATTACAACATTCAAAGCGGGATTCACCCCCTCCTCTTTATAGCGTTCAAATTGAATTTCGCGGGCGCGCGCAACACGTGCTGCAACCTCCTTTGTTCCTTCTTGCGGTGCAGGAAGCGACAAATCAGAGACAGTGACCGCAGGAATATCAATTTGAATATCAATCCTATCAAGCATTGGCCCTGAAATGCGGCTTTGATATTGCGCCATGCATTTTGGTGCTTTGCCACATGTGCGCCCCTGCGGTGCGCCGCAACGGCATGGGTTCATTGCCGCAATTAATTGAAAGCGCGCAGGATAAGTAACATGGCGATTTGCCCGCGCAACCATAACCTCACCCGTTTCAATCGGCTGACGCAATGCATCCAATGCCTGAACCCCAAATTCTGGCAATTCATCAAGGAATAATACACCATGATGCGCCAAAGAAACCTCCCCCGGTTTGGCACGATTACCGCCGCCAGTAAGCGCCGCCATTGATGCCGAATGATGGGGCGATCTAAATGGTCGCGTACGGCTTAAAGAACCCTTTGCAAGATTTCCCGCAACCGAATGTATCATTGAAACTTCAAGTAATTCATTGGCATTTAATGGCGGCAATAATCCCGGTAATCTTTGCGCCAACATTGATTTCCCTGCGCCGGGTGGCCCAACCATAAGCAGATTATGACCGCCCGCCGCCGCAACCTCAAGCGCGCGCTTTGCCTGTTCCTGACCGCGAACATCGCGCAAATCAAGGGCAAAATTATCCTCCAATAATTCACCTGCCTTTGCAGGGACAATTACATTTTGACCGCGAATGTGATTAATAAAGGCCATAAGGCTTTTGGTGCCAATAACTTTGCCACCCGACCACGCGGCCTCCCCCGCCGAAGCCTCTGGGCAAATGAAAGTTAAATCTTCGGCATTTGCGGCAATCGCCGCAGGTAATGCACCCGCCACAGGAAGCCATGAGCCATCAAGTGCCAATTCGCCCATACAGGCCAAACCATCCAAACAATCCGATGGCAAAACCCCCATTTGCGTTAAAATCGCAAGCGCGATGGGCGCATCATAATGCGACCCTTCCTTTGGTAAATCAGCGGGTGATAAATTAACCACCACACGCTTTGCAGGAAGCGCCAAGCCAATCGCCGCAAATGCCGAACGAACCCGTTCACGGCTTTCGCCGACGGCTTTATCGGCAAGGCCAACAATGGCAAAATATGGGTTTACACCAACTTCGGTAATTTGAACCTGAACATCAACGCGGCGCGCCCGCGCACCATCGAATGCATAAGTAACAATTGAAGCAACCATAAAGCCCCCATTCGTTTCGCAAGCGAAACTTCCACAGATGTTCTAACAAAAGAACAATAACAGAACATTTATAGAACGCAACAATTATTTTTCCAATTCTTCATTATCGGTATCATCATTACCCATATTATTTGCTTCACGCGCTTTTTTTGCAAGACTTTCATATCTTGCCCTATATTCATCAAGGGTTTCTTCTTCTAATTCTTCAAGATCAAGAAGCATATTATGCGCCCCTTTTGTGGCACGAATTAATTCATCAAGTTTTATTTGAATGGCCTCCGTGTCACGGTTTTGGGCATTTTGAATAAGAAAAACCATTAAGAATGTAATGATTGTTGTGCCCGTATTAATTACCAATTGCCACGTATCGGAAAAATGAAAAATCGGCCCCGTTACAATCCAAATTACAATTGTCAAAACCGCCAAATTAAATACGATTGGACGGCCAGTAAATTTGGCAGCAGCTTTTGCAATTTTTGAATATAGATTTTGGTTTTTCATAAAGATTGCCTATCCTACCATCTAAGCTTATTGCCCATAAAGAAACCAAGTATTGCGATTGCGAAAATTGGTATCCAATAACAAATAAGATAATAGAAAATACCATCCATATTACAATGGAATGAATAGGCAAAGGCCGCCAAAAGCGCACTTAATGCCCCACTTGCAAAGCCTAAAAGACGCGGATTGCTTGATGCCGTATTTTTAAGCCAAAAATTCCACATAATTGTAAAAATCGCAAACGAACCAAATAAAGTAGTGCCAAGGCACATTTGCCAGCCACCCATATTGATATTTGTCATTTCTTTCATGAAAATTTTATTTTCAATCAGCGGCAAGAATTGCGAAAAAATAAGCCCAATTAAAATAATTATTGGTATAATTGCCAGATTAAGGTTTTGTATTTGCGGCCTTGCAGTTTTCAAAACTACATAAAGTGAACAAATTATTCCAAGTAATAGACCGCCGTTTTTCCACAATAAAGTTCCATTATTAAAGGCGGCAATTATATCTTGCCTAAAACCGATTGATGAAAAAACAAAGATTAAAACCCCAATAAACCCAAGGCAAGAAAGTGCAAAAAGCGCATTGTCTTTCAAAGGTTTTACGGGTTTTAAATCTGCGACTAAATCGTCAATAAGGGGGGTATTATTCATTTGAACCCTCCGAAATTTTTGCTTGCATGGTTTTTATTCCACGGTGAATTGCCACTTTTACAAAAGATTGGCTAAGGCCAAGTTTTGTTGCGGCTTCTTCGATTGAATATTCTTGTAATTTAACTAATTCGATTATTTGCGCCTGTTTTTGCGGTAAAACCTTCAAAAGGTTTTGCACATCATATTTGGCGCATTCATTTTGGCTTTGCGGAATTGAAAGATCGTCCGTTAATTCAGTTTCAATATGTTTTAAATGCTTACGCAATCTATCAATCCATTTATGGCGCGCAATCGCCGATAACCACGGGCCAAATTCACGCGAAGTATCAAAAGTTGCGCGTTTGGTGTGAATTGCAATCAGTGTCTCTTGAACTAAATCTTCAACAATCGCGCTATGTGCACGTTTGTTGAAATATGCCAAAAGCCAAATGCGCAATTCGTCCAAAAGCATGCGGTAACACGCCTTATCGCCATCTTGCGCTTTTTGCATCCAATGCGCCCATTTGTCTTTGTTTAAAGAAGCCATGAATTCATATACGCATTATTTTGGAAAAAGTTACAAGAAAAATGTTTTTGGGTTTGTAACCAAAATCAACATTGCTTCGTATTCCTTAAATAGCGGACAAAAAAAACCGCCAAGGAGAGAATAATGTCAAACAAAACCCCAATCATAGCAACAGCGGCAGTTTTCGCATTTGTTGCCGGTGCATCAATCGTTGCAAATGTTTCACGCGCAGATGAAATGAAAATGGAAAGCGCACCAAAAATGGAAAAATGCTATGGCGTTTCTAAAGCGGGCAAAAATGATTGCGCGTCAAACGGTCATTCATGCGCAGGTATGGCAAAGAAAAATGGCAGCCCAAAAGAATTTGTAGATTTACCAGAAGGCACATGTTTGAAACTTGTAAAAGGTAAACTTATGTAATCTTTATAATAAGAAGCAGGCTATTAACGGCCTGCTTCTTATATTTGTGAAAAAAAATTAAATTGTGTTGTAACCTTTTTCCAATTTCAATCGTATCAGTTTATGGTGATACTTACACACCCTATCAAGGAGATTAAAATGTCGAATAAAACCCCTATTATTGCTACTGCTGCTGTTTTTGCTTTTGTTGCTGGCGCTTCAATTGTTGCGCAAAAATCAAATGCTGGTGACATGATGATGTCTGGCAAAGGCAAAATGGAAAAATGTGCAGGCGTTGTTAAAGCTGGCAAAAATGATTGTGCATCAAATGGTCATTCATGCGCTGGTATGGCGAAAAAAGATGGCGATGCAAAAGAATGGGTAAGCGTTCCTGCTGGCACTTGTGCTAAATTGGTAAATGGTAAAGTTGTTGGTTAATCGGTTTGAAGGCGGGCAAAGAAATGCAAATATGCGGCATAAACCCCAAGCCCAAGCATTTTGATGCCCTGCTTTCGCAAACTGCCACAGTTGGTTTTTTAGAATTTCATACTGAAAACCTTTTTGCCAAAGGTGCGGCCTATCAAAAAGTTTTGAAACTTCGTGAAAATTACGATTTTTCATTACATTCGATTGGCCTTTCCTTGGGAAGTGCAGATGGTTTAAATGGCGCGCATTTAGAGAAAATCAGAAATGAGGTCACGCAATTTGCACCCATTTTAGTATCAGATCACCTTAGTTTTTCAGGATTTGGCGGCGCATTCACCCCCGATTTACTGCCCGTACCATTGAATGAAGAAAGTTTTTCGGTGTTTTGCAAAAACATTGAAACTTTTCAAAATAAAATCAAACGCCAAATTTTAATTGAAAACCCATCGGTCTATTTTGCACACATTGGGGAAACCTATAATTTGGCAGATTTTATGAATGGGCTTTGTGAAAAAACTGGCTGTGGAATTCTTTTGGACGTCAATAATCTTGAAGTTTGCCGCCAAAATATTGGCGCTGAACCAAATGATATTATTGCGGCATTTGAAACCAAATATGTGAAACAAATTCATCTTGCAGGTTATAAAATTCAAACCCGCAATGATGGCAAGGAAATCTTCCTTGATACACATGGTGATTTTGTTTTTCCAAAAGTTTGGGAACTTTATGAAAAAGCAATTGCAAAATTTGGCGATATTCCAACCCTTTTGGAATGGGATAATGACGTTCCTGATTTGGCAATTCTTCTTCAAGAAGCAAGCCATGCCAATTCAATAAAGCAAAAGGTTTTAAATCATGAATATGCTTAAAACCTATGAGACAGAATTTTTGCAGGCAATATATGAAAAGGGCGATTTTTCGCAATTTTTGGCAAGCAAAGATTATGCACAAAATTTTGATATTTATATCAATAATTGCTTTTTGGGATTGGTAGAAAATTTACAAGGTAAATTTCCAATTTGTGAAATGATTTTGGGCAATGTATTTTTTGAAAATGCTGCGCAAAAATATATTGCACAAAACCCACAAAGATTTGGCGAAAATAATAGTTTTGGGGATAATTTCCCCAATTTCATCGGTCAAATTGGCAATGAATTTGACATTCAATATATTGGCGAAATTGCCCAAATTGAATGGCAAAAATTTAATGCCGAAATTGCCCCCTTTGAAAAAACTATTGATTTCGAGGCTATCGCCAATTCTTTTGCCAATGGCGAACATTCAAAAATCAAATTGCGTGAATGCCTGAATATCATAAGCACGAAATATAATGTTTTTGATATTTATGTTGCGCATTTGAATGATGAAGTCGATGAATGCACCATTATTGAAACCCCACAAAATATATTGATTTGGGTGGATGAAGATTTTAACCCCCAATTCAAACTGGTCACACCTTTTGCCAAAGATTTAATAAATCAAATGAATGAAACGGGCGAAATAACAATCGCCCTTTCACAGGCTTTATCAAAAATCGAAAATCAAGAATTAGCGCAAAGCGAGTTTATAGAGCTTTGCAATCTTGGAATTTTCACCATCAATTAGGAAAATTAAAATGTTATTGCAAAAAATTGCCCCATTGCAAAAATGGGCAAAGGATATTTTATTGCTTGTTATCAGGCTTTGGATTGCCAATATTTTTATTCGTTCTGGCCTTTTGAAACTTGCACCATGGGATGCAACAATTTCACTTTTCGAAAATGAATATCACCTTCCAATTTTACCACCCGCCATCGCCGCAATCATGGCAACAATTGCCGAAATCACGGGCGGAAGCCTTGTATTGCTTGGATTATTAACCCCAATTGGTGCATTCATTCTTTTTGGAATCACACTTACAATTGAACTTTTCGTATATCCCGGAACAACTGATCACTATCATTGGATGATGCTTTTGGCGGTTTTGATAATATTTGGCGCCGGAAGATTTTCAGCAGATAATATTATTTTCAAAAAGAAATAAGGGGCAATTGCCCCTTATTATTTTGCCTTTGCTTCAACCACATCCCAATATTTATCTATAAGATTAATACCGGTAAAGTTTAAATAGGCGCGCACACCTGTTGGTGATGTTACATTAATTTCCGTCAAACGCCCCGCGATAACATCAATCCCAACAAATAGAAGGTTACGCTCCTTAAGGGTCGGCCCAATGGCGCGGCAGATTGCCAAATCAGCATCCGACAATTCGGTCGCCGCCGCCGAACCACCCGCCGCAAGGTTGGAGCGTATGTCATTGCCACTTGGAATTCGATTAATAACGCCAACAGGTTCGCCATCGATTAAGAAAATGCGTTTATCGCCTGCAAAAACCTCTTTAACAAAGGCCTGCACCATTAATGGTTCGTTTGATGCGCTAAAGAATAGGTCCAAAAGTGCGCCCATATTGCCATCATCGGGCTTAATACGAAAAACCGCCGCGCCCGCATTGCCAAACAATGGCTTAATAACAATATCGCCGTGCTTTTCGCGGAAATTTTTAATTGCCATTTTATTGCTTGTTACCAAGGTTGGCGGCATTAATTCAGGGAACATAAGTGGGGCGATTTTCTCAGGGCTATTAATAACCCAAAACGGATCATTCACCACCAAAGTTTGCTTTGAAACCAAATCAAGCATATGCGCCGCAGAGATATAATTCATATCAAATGGCGGGTCTTGGCGCATGAAAATTACGTCCAAATCATCGGCAAGATTAAGTAATTTTTCTTCGCCTAATTGATAATGATTACCCTGTTCACGCTTAACTTTTAACGGCTTGGCATAGGCAAAAACTTTGCCTTCTTCATAGAAAACATGATGCGGCTGAAAAATCCATAATTCATGCCCACGTTCTTGCCCCGTTTCGGCCATTGCAAATGAAGTATCACCCGCAATATTGATATTTTCAATCGGATCCATTTGCAAAGCAACACGCAATTTTTTAGCCATATCTATTTCCTTTGCGCTTTATTTAGTGACGCAAGAGACTGCATTCAATTACTATATTTATTTCAACTGCTGTTTGTCGTTTTTATACAATAAAATTTTCGACGAAAAATTTATTCAAACCTTTTTGGAGGGTAAAATGAAATTCAAATACACGATTTTTTATGTTGATGATGTCGCAGCAAGTCTTAAATTTTATAATGATGCTTTTAACATAAAAACAAAAATGATACATGGTGAAAATGATTATGGCGAACTTGAAACGGGTGATTGTTCACTATCATTTTGCAGCAATAATTTAATGAAAAATATTGGCAAAGAAACCCAGAACCCAAATTCAAAATCACCAGTATTTGAAATAGCCCTTGAAACCAATGACGTAAGTGCGGCCTATGAACACGCAATAAAAAATGGCGCAAAACCAATTAGTGAACCGCAACATATGCCATGGGGTCAAGATGTGGCTTATGTTGCTGACTTAAATGATTATTTAGTTGAAATATGTAGTCCAATTTATCAAAACTAAAAATAAGCAGGCGCGCAAAGCATTTTGTACAAATCATTATCTTTGGAAATTTGAAGCGGGGTTTTATTAAACCACCTTTTCATTTCATGATTGAAATGTGACTGATCACTATATCCAAATTCATAAGCCGTTTGGCTTAGATCCGATGATTGATAAAGTGACTTTGCGCTTTTTCGCGCACGCGCCAATTGTTGCCAGAAAATTGGTGTTTTTTGTGTTTTTTTCAAAACTTCGCGTTGCAATGTTCGAAGCGATACACCTAGATTTTTTGCGCAGTTTTCAATTCTCAAATTCCCCTGCCCCAAGAAATGCAAAACCTCATTAATATTTTCATCAATTATCGCAATTTCATTTATATATTCATGCAAATTTTCAAAATTGATATTTTTTTGCGAAAATAATTTTGCCAACAAATTATAATCAATAATTGCCGCAGGATTTAATCGAAACCCTAAAAGATATAAATCCTTTTCGATTACTATTTCATGCGTTGAATTTGCAAGTTCATAAAGGTGAAGGCCTTCGCCTTGCTTCGGCGAAATGGAAAATATTATATCGCGGCAGCCATCAGGGGCAATTTCAACTGATTGATTATGCGATGCATAAAATTCCCAATTTTCACAAATAAGTGCCATGTTTATAGCCCAATTCGATGCAGCATAAGGCCATTTTTCTTTAGCCAATTTTTATGCGTCGCATGATTTGGCATTAGCCTTTCAACCTCTTTCCAGAATTTGGGGCTGTGATTCATTTCTTTTAAATGCGCAAGTTCGTGGGCGATAACATAGTGAAACACATCAGGCGGTGCCATCACAAGACGAAAACTAAGTGATATTATACCATCATGCGTACACGAGCCCCAGCGTGATTTTGTATCGGTAATTTTTAATTTTGTGGGTGGTTTTTCAAGCTTGGGCTCAAGAATTTTCAAATGCGTAAGCGCCGCTTCATGCGCAAGTTTTTTTAGTGCGGATTTGGTTTTTTCTTGAAAATTTTCAGGTTTTGAACCGATGTTTAATATTTGAATATCATCAGAACGCACCAAAGACATTGGGCTTCGGGGTGGGGCGATTTTTAAAATTGTTTTACGCCCAAAAATTGGAATATCGCCATCAATTTCAATTTTTACATCAGCTCTATGTTTGGATTTTTGCGCCAAAATCCAACCCCTTGCCCCCTGTGCAAAATTGAGGGCAGATTTAAGGCTTTGGCGCAGTGGTAATGTAACAATTACCGAATTACCATCGCGTGCAAGGCGCATACGAAAATTACGTGATTGGGGCATTTTCTTAAAATGGACAAGAATTTGCGTTCCATCTTCAAGCATAAGGCTTGAAGGATTGCTGATAGAATCGTTGGAAAATAAACGCGAAATGATTGACACATAGGTATTATGATTGTTTGAAATTGCGTGGTCAATCAATAAATGTATTCATTTTATTTCAGGCATTGACGAAACAATAAAAAACGATAATTTGTTATAACAAATTCAAAACTATCGGGGTTGATATGAACAAACCAATTCGCAATTATGACAAAGCAGACTTACAACGCAAAGATTTGGCGCACCACTTACCTGCGCAGGCTGATTATGGTCATATTCGCGATATTGGCGGTTCAAAAATCATTACACGCGCCAACAATTGCTCATTCTGGGATATTGATGGCAAGGAATATCTTGATGGTATGGCGGGGCTTTGGTGCGTTGGTGTAGGTTATGGTCGCACCGAACTTGCCGATGTTGCCCATGCGCAAATGCTTGAATTGCCATATTATAATTCGTTTTTCAAAACCGCGAATGTGCCGACTATTGAACTTGCTACCAAAATTGCATCTTTAACTGGCGGCAAATTACAACACGTATTTTTCAATTCTTCGGGCTCAGAAGCGGTTGATACAATGTTCCGCATGGTTCGCTATTATTGGAAAATTATGGGCAAGCCGGAGCGTAATATTTTTATCGCCCGCACCAATGGTTATCACGGCTCAACCACTTTGGGCGCAAGCTTGGGCGGGATGAGCGCGATGCACAATATTTGCGATGCACCAGTTGCAGGTATCGAACATATTATGCAACCCTATAAATTCAACCTTGGCTTTGATGAAACCGAAGAAGCATTCTGCAATCGTGCAGTGCAAGAATTAGAAGATAAAATCAACGCAATTGGCGCCGAAAAAATCGCCGCCTTTGTTGCCGAACCAATCCAAGGCGCAGGCGGCGTAATCATCCCCCCTGCTGGCTATTGGAAGAAAATAGAGGCGGTTTGTAAAAAACACGGCATTCTTTTGGTATGTGATGAGGTTATTTGCGGCTATGGGCGCACGGGCGAATGGTTTGGTCACCAATCATATGGTGTAACACCTGATATTATCACCACCGCAAAACAATTATCATCGGGCTATATGCCAATTTCTGCAACAGTAGTTTCAAGCGATATTGTTGAAGTATTGCGCGAAAAAGGCGGGGATTTTGTTCATGGCTATACATATTCAGGCCATCCAGTTGCCGCCGCCGTTGCCCTTCGCAACCTTGAAATTATCGAGCGTGAAAATTTGGTATCAAAGGTTAAAAATGAAACTGGCCCATATTTAGCCGCCGCCCTAAAACGCCTTGATGGGCATGATTTGGTTGGTGAGGCGCGCTCTTACGGCCTTCTTGGCGCGGTTGAAATCGTAAGCGAAAAAGGCACAAATAAACGCTTTGGCGGCAAAGAAGGCAAAGCCGGCCCAATCGTGCGCGACACCTGCATCAAAAACGGCCTTATGGTTCGCGGCATCCGCGACAGCATCGTAATGTGCCCACCAATGATTATCGAAAAATCACAAATCGATTTCATGGTCGATACGATTGAAAAATCGTTGAACGAAGTGAAGGATGAATTGGCGAAGATTTAAGCTTCTTTATAATGAAAGCTAATAATTTTTATATATTTTTGGCGGCGCTTTTTATAATTGCGCCGCCAAGTTTTGCGCAAAATACGCAGCCTGAATTACAGGTCGCAAATAAACGTGCGCAAAATATTTTGATAAAAATACTAGATGCTAATCAAAATTTATGCGCCGATAAATCGCAAAACTTAAAATGCAATGTTACGATTTTTGTTATTCCAAATTCAAAAATCAATGCCAATACGTATGAACAAAATATCAATGTAAATATTGGCACTATGCGTCTATTAGATGATGATAATGAACTTGCCTTTATTATTGCTCACGAAACTGCACATGCAATGTTAGGGCACGCAGGTAAAGGTAAGGAAGATGCAATAAACAATCCCAAAATCCGCGCACAAATGGAAAAAGATGCCGATAATATGGGAATTTTACTTATGAAAAATGCGAAATATAACCCTCAGGGCGCAATTGAAGCCGAAGAAAAAATTGCAAGATATGGGCGCGGCCCAATCAACAAAGCGTTCAATAAAATCGGCATTGAAATTCATGGCCCATATTTAAAACATCGAGATAGGATTGAATTTCTTAAAACCCGTATCAATGAACTTGACGGGCGAAAATAGATTAATTCTTCCCCAAAACCTCACCCGCTAAATAAAGTGAGCCGCAGATAATTATGCGTGCATTTTTGCTTTGTGTGGCTTTTTGGATTGCGGTTTCTATGTTTTCAAATGCCGCCGCTTCAAGGCCGTGCGAATTTGCGATTTGCGCAAGTTTTGCAGGGTTTTCGCCATTGGGTGACATTTGAATTGGGGCGCAATAGACATTGGGTTTTAATGGCGCGAAGGCATCAAAAAAACCGCCCGCATCCTTATTTGCCAAAAGGCCACAGATTAGGATTAATTCGCGTGGGCTTTGTTTTTGAAGATTGGCAATAAAACCTGCGGCGGCATTTGCGCCATGTGGATTATGCCCGCCATCAAGCCATAATTCGCAATCATTTGCTTTGGCCATTTCGCCAAATTTGCCAAAATTAATGTTTTGCATACGCGCGGGCCATGTGGCATTGGCAATACCGCGCGAAATTGCGCCTTCATCAATACACAAATTAAGCGCCGCCATAATTGCGCAGGCCGCATTATCAAATTGATGCACGCCAGATAAAGAAGGGTTTGGCAATTCAAAAAACTGGCTTTGGGTTTGAAAACAAAATTTGCCATATGACATAAAGGCATCAAAATCACGCCCCAAAAATTTTGCATTTGCATTTTGTTTTTGGGCTTCATCTTCGATTATTTCAAAAATTCCATCGCGCTGCCGCCCAACAATCACGGGCGTATATTGGCGCAAAATTCCGCATTTTTCACGCGCAATTTGCCCCAAATCGTCACCTAAAAATTCTTTATGATCATAATCAATTGGGGTAATTATTGTAAGGGCTTTATTATCAATCGCATTGGTCGCATCAAGGCGCCCGCCAAGGCCAGTTTCAAGAAGTAAATAATCAGCGCTCACATCCGAAAACGCCAAAAAACCCGCCAATGTTTCAGCTTCAAATATTGTAAGTGGGATTTCTTTTGAAATTTCTTGAACAATTTTTGCATAATGCAAAAGATTTTCTTCTTTTATTTGTTGGCCCGCAATCACATATCTTTCATGAATTGTCACCAAATGCGGTGATGTATAGATATGGCATTTTTTACCCGCACTTTCCAAAATTGCGCGCAAAAAAGCCAAGGTTGAACCTTTGCCATTTGTACCAGCTATATGAATTATTGGCGGCAATTTAAGGTCAAACTTTTTAAGCGCTAATTTCATTCTGTCCAAAGAAAGATCAATGACGCGCGCAAAGGAATAAAAAATATCGGCAGATGATTGCATTTTTTAGTTTTAATTTGCCTTATGTGTGGTTGCAAGCACACATGGCAATTTTATTATTTTGGTTTCGTTCGATTTTCCCGAACTTATTGCAGTATGGCTATTGCAAACAGTTCAAAGGCATACCAAATCTTGCCATTATAAAGTTTTAGTGACATTAGGCTATTTAGTCACGAAAATCCATTAGGGGGCAGTTTTGGCCAAGGAATTAAATCAAACAAGAATGCGCGATTCAAGAATTGTTGCGGCGGCTTGTATCTTATTATTCTTTTTCACAAAGCCTGTTTTCGCACATGGAACAATTGCCAATGACATCGTCACTTTCCTTGGTTATCTTTTAATCATGGTTGCAGCATTTGGGCGGGTTTTTACAACTGTTTTCTTGGGCGGTTATAAAAACGAAAAACTTATTAAAGATGGCCCATTTTCAATGGTTCGCAACCCACTTTATGTGCTTTCATTTATTGGCACATTGGGCGTTAGTTTTTTGAGTATGCGTATTGGCATTATCTTGCTTGCACCCATCGCAACTGCGGTGATTTATCATTATCTTGTTAAACGCGAAGAAGCATTCTTGCTTGAAACTTTTGGTCAAGAATATCAAGATTATTTGAACCAAGTTCCACGCTTTATCCCTGATTTGAAAAAGTATAAATCACCAGACCATATTGAGGCAACACCCGATAGAATCCTTGCATCGCTTTATGATGCATTATGGTGGGTGCTTATTGTTCCATTCTTTAGCTTGATGCAAATTTTCGGATATTAGTTTAAGAAAAATTCAATAGTGAAGTTTTTACTTGACTATTTACACCCTTTCAAATAGTGAAGTTTACAGTTCACTATTTGAAAGGGTGTAAATATGAAAATTGAACATGACACAATCAATATAAAAACTGATTTCAAATGCAGTGTTGAAAAATTATTCAAAGCATTAACCACCGAAGAAACAAAAAAACTTTGGTTAAAAAAAGATGATAAAGCGCATGATTTGATTTAATTCACTTCAGACATGCAAGTTGGCGTCAAAGTATTTTGCGCAATTGTTTTAAACGAAAAAACCCCAGTTCCAGGAATGAGGATTGATATGTTCGCCGAATGTATGGCACGCGAAGATAATAAAACTTTGGTTCTTTCATCGCGAATGGAATCGCAAGGCATGCTTTTGTCACTCTCAACGGAAACTTTTCAATTTTCATCAAATGGCGATGGCGCAAGCCTTGAATTTATTTGCCAAGGCACATTTTTTGAAAATTCGGATGGCCCACATATTCGCCGCCAAGGTTGGGAAAGCACGTTTGAATTTTGGAAAGGAATATTATGATTATGGCAATCATAAAAGAAATTCCCATTGATAAAGAAGAAATGGAAAACCTCTTTTTTGCAATGGGCGATAAATCAAGGCGCCAAATTGTCTATTCACTTATGGAAGAAAGCAAGCCAATAAAAGACTTGGCATCCCCCCTTGGGATTACCATAACGGGGGCAACCCAACATATAAAAATCCTTGAAAAAGCAAATATCGTAATAAGCCGAAAAATTGGGCGCGAACGCGTATGCGAATTCAACCC
>JAPUEP010000119.1 GCA_027492515.1 Hyphomonadaceae bacterium | reverse complement strand
AACAAGCACTTATTTCGACTTTAGTTTGCTTTTTTTTCGCCTTAAATTTGTCGTTTTTAATATTTAGGCTTTAAATGTATTTATAGGGCATATTTAAAACAATAAATCACCAATCAGGTTCAATAAAAATGATTATAAAAACAAAAATCACAAATATTTTTCTGCTAATTGCGATATGCGCCATTGGCACATCATGCAAAAAGGAGGTTTATAATATTGATGGGTGCAAATTTACCCAGAATGGCGTTAATAAATATCGTTTGTCATGTGTCCAAAATATTGATGCCACTGCAACTTTTAGCGATGATGATATTAAATCAATAGCTATTACAAAAGCTGAAAAATCAAGTGCAAAACTTGCCCTACAAAAAAGCCAATCTTATTTCTACATAAGCAAAATAGACGCCAAATTAAGTAACGCGTCAAAATACCCTGAAAGCAAAATCAATATTAAGGGCAAAATTTTAATTGGCGATATTAAGCTGTCCCAAGAATTTCACGATGCGAAAAATGCACAGGCAGTTTTGAATAATTCTAACTAGCATTGGCCTTAAGGGTTTTAATAATATTCCTATACCCGCCATCGTCATCTTTTGCGCCAAAAACTGCAGAGCCAGCAACAAAAGTATCGGCACCCGCCGCTCTTATTTTTGCTATATTGTCGGCCTTAACGCCGCCATCAACTTCAAGCAGGATTTCTTGTCCGCCATTAGCTTCATGTGCGTCAATAAGGACGCGAACTTTTGTTAGTTTATCCAATGTTGAATTGATAAAAGACTGCCCACCAAAGCCAGGGTTTACCGACATAAGAAGGATTATATCCAATTTATCCATAACATGATTAAGATAATCAATTGGTGTCGCAGGATTAAGAACCAAGCCTGCCTTACAGCCATTATCACGAATTAATTGCAAACTGCGATCAATATGTTTTGATGCCTCGGGATGGAAAGTAATGATATTTGCGCCCGCTTTGGCAAACATTGGAATAAGCGCGTCAACAGGTTCAACCATCAAATGAACATCAATTGGAATTGAAACATGTGGGCGAATGGCTTCGCATACCAATGGGCCGATGGTAAGGTTTGGAACATAATGATTATCCATCACATCAAAATGAACAAAATCAGCGCCCGCCGCCTCAATGGCGCGAACTTCTGCACCCAAATTGGCAAAATCAGCCGATAAGATTGATGGCGCGATACGTATTTGCTTTTTTGACATAATAAAACCACTTTTTCGTTTAGATTTGCCTATCTATATAATAAAATTCAAAATACAATCTATATTCTAACAAATTACCCAATAGGGGCGGGAATGAAAGAATTTTTTAAACTTGTTCCGTTTTTTGCATTTTTTGCACTAAGCGCTTGTGATGTCGCCTTAAGTGATAGTGTAAACCCATATTCAAAGGCACAAAGCGGTGGCTTTACTTATTATGATGCAACGAAAAATGAATTTCGAATATATTACAAAGGCCCAATGGGCCAAAGCGAAGCTGATGCTACACAAATCCTAAAACAAGAAGCAAAAGCTCTGGCGCAAAAAAATAATTCCGATTGGTATATTATTAACAATATCGAAGTCAAAAGCATGCGCAAAAATTATTATAAATATAGCCAAGAAGAACAAGTGAAAAAAGACAAATCCCTAAGCCCACAGCAAATCAAAGACGAAACCAATTATTATGTTAGAGCCTATTTAATAATCGGCAGCAACCCCGCCCCACAAGGTGCAGTTTCAGTTAAATAATATTGACACTTTAAGTCAAAACGCACATTAAAAACCTGCTAGGGGTGGCATTGCCTGAGATATACCCTTTGAACCTGATTGAGATAATCCTCACGAAGGGAAGCATTGGGTTTTCCCATGTATTCTCTTTTGTGATTTGGGAGAGTTAGATGGAAAGCCAAAATTCACAAAAAGTCTTTAGTTTCTTTGATAATGCATCATTATGGTTTTCACTTGGCGTTGGGCTTTTGGTCATGCAAATGGGAAGCTTTTTGGCGGGTGGAATCGGAACAAAAAGCGCAATTTTGGCAATTATTTTAGGCTCAATAATTGGTGCGGGCATTTTGGCATGGGTTGGCGCCTTAGGGCAAAAGACGGGGCAAAATTCTGCGCAATTAATGGTTGGGGCATTTGGAAATAAATTTGCCAAACTACCAATTTTTCTAAATATCGCCCAATTATTGGGTTGGACGGCGTTTGAATTTGTTATCATGTCTGATGGTTTAATCGCCATTATCGGCAAATATTATAATGGCAAAATCGATATTATAGCTTTAAAAATGGTGATAGCGGTATTTTTATCGGGTTTTGTAATTTATCTTTTATCAAAACCAATGACAGGATTGGTGCGCAAATTAGTTTCCAAAATCGCATTACCACTTGTTTTGATTTCACTTACTTGGCTTAGTTTTCAATTTGCAGGAAAAATTGATTTTGCGCAATTTTTGAACGCCAAAGGTGATGGCAATTTAAGTTTTGCGGGCGCACTTGATTTAGTTATTGCAATGCCAATTTCATGGCTTCCATTAATTGCCGATTATTCACGCTTTGGCAAAGATTCAAAATCAAGCTTTAGTGGCATTTTCTTAGGATATACATTCGCCAATATTTGGTGTTATGTGCTGGGTCTTTTGATTGTTTCAACGCCGAATTTACCATCTGATTTTGTATCGGCAATTTTACTTGCCCAAGGTGGCCTTATCGCACTGGGGATTATTTTATTCGATGAATTGGATAATGCATACGGGGATGCTTATTCGGGTTCGGTTTCAATCAATCAATTAAACCCGATGATAAGTGAAAAATTGGGCGGCAAAATATTGGTTGCCTTCGCTGGTCTTGCGGCGGCATTTTTGCCAATGCATGAATTAGAAACCTTCTTAATTACCCTTTCATCGGTATTTGTTCCTTTATTTGCGGTTATAATTGGTAATTCATTCGCCAATGAACAAAACAAACCAATAAATTTGCCAAATGCAATAATATGGGTTTTAGGAATTATATTATTCCAATATATTACAAAAACCGCCCCACAAATTGGCGCATCTTTGCCTGTTTTTGCGATTTGCGGCATTTGCGCTTTTGTTATAAAGAAGGCCAAAAATTAAAGGTTTCAAAAATGGCTGGACATAGTAAGTTCAAAAATATTCAACACCGCAAAGGTCGCCAAGATGCGATGCGGGCAAAAATTTTCACCAAAATCGCGCGCGAGATTACAACTGCTGCCAAAGCTGGATCACCTGACCCTGCGATGAACCCACGCCTTAGATTGGCAATTCAAAATGGTCGCAGCCAATCAATGCCAAAAGACAGAATTGAACGCGCAATTCAACAAGCATCTGCTGCGGGCGGCGATGATTATAAAGCAGTTCGTTATGAAGGTTTTGGCCCGGGCGGCGTTGGCATAATTGTTGAAACTTTGACCGATAATTTAAACCGCACTGGCGGTAATCTTCGTTCTTATTTTGGCAAAAATGGTGGCAATTTGGGAACAACCAATTCAGTTACTTCAGGCTTTGATAGGGTTGGTGAAATTCGTTACCCTGTAAGCGCTGCATCTGAAGATGATATGATGGAAGCAGCACTTGAGGCGGGTGCAGATGATGTTTCATTTGATGCCGAAGATGGGCATTTAATCACCTGCGCATTCGAAAACCTTTCCGAAGTTTCAAATGCATTGAATGAAAAATTTGGCGATTCTGAAAGTTCAAACATTGTTTGGCGCGCCCATGCACCGATTGAAGTAACTGGCGATGCGGCAAAAACATTATTGAAACTAATCGATATTCTTGAAGAAGATGACGATGTTCAAGACGTGTTTGGCAATTATGAATTGGATGAATCTGCGCTAGCCGATTAATTAACTTGAAAAACCATGTCCGCCGCACTAAGTCATTAGGTGGCGGACACTGTGGCCTTTGTGGGATATCTAAAATTCCCGCCGACCTAACTTTCCATCGGGAGCTGGCTCTGGACTGAATCGTGGTTCTAACTACCTGGCGCCCACCTGTTTATCAGGTCGCAATGGGATAAGTTTATATTTCACGGGGTTGTGGTTCCGCCACCTTAAGGCAAAAATTATGCCCAATTTGCAAAAATCCACGATAAGAAAAATTGCCAAAGAACGCCGTGAATTAATTGCGGCGAATAATAATTCGGCGTCTCAAACATTATTTTCAAATTTTTCAATCGATATTAAACCAAATGATATTGTTTCGGGCTTCATACCAATATCAAGTGAAATTGACCCAAGGTTTTTGATGCAAAATATTGCAAAATCAGGTGCAAAATTGTGTTTACCGCGAATTGATGCGCAAACCAATAATCTTAATTTCCATGAATATGCTTTTGGTGATACCCTAAAAAGTGGTGCAATGGGTTTGCAAGAGCCTTTTGATAATAGAGAAATATTACAACCAAATATTTTACTTGTTCCATTATTGGCATTTGATGAAAACCTATATCGCCTTGGCTATGGTGGTGGTTATTATGATAGGGCAATATCATCATTGCGAAAAATGCAAAAAATAATTACAATCGGCATTGGCTTTGATGAACAAAAGATGGATAATATCCCAATAGAGCCACATGATGAAAAGCTTGATTATATTCTAACTGAAAAGAATTTATACAAATAGAAAGTTTAAAGTGAAAATTGCATTTTTTGGTGATGTCGTTGGGCGCCCTGGGCGCGAAATACTTTCATCACGCCTTCCAATAATAAAACAAGAATTAGGCTTGGACTTTGTCTGTGTGAATGGTGAAAATTCGGCGGGCGGATTTGGCATTACCGAAACCATTGCCAAAGAAATTTTTGACGCAGGCGCAGATTGCATAACCCTTGGCAATCACGAATGGGATCAGCGCGAGGCTTTATCGTTCATAGAACGCGAAACAAGATTACTTCGGGTCTGTAATTACCCCACCCTTACCAATCCACCGGGGCGCGGGGCGCAAATGTTTAATGTGAATGGCTTTAATATTTTGGTGGTTTCAGTAATGGGCCGCCTTTATATGGACAGCCTTGATTGCCCATATTCAGCTTTAGAGCGTGAAATAGAAGCCTGCCCACTTCGTGAAATGGCGGATTGTATCATTGTTGATGTCCATGCCGAAGCATCGGGTGAAAAGCAAGGTATTGGTCATTTCCTTGATGGTCGCGTTAGTTTGGTTGTTGGCACACACACACACGTTCCCACCGCCGATGCCCGTGTTTTAGAACATGGGACAGGATATATAACCGACCTTGGAATGTGTGGGGATTATGATAGCGTATTGGGAATGAATAAAAATATTTCCGTGCGCCGGCAATCTGTTCGCCTTCCCTATATGCGCCATGAACCTGCGACAGGGCGCGGCATGGCATGTGGGGTTTATGCCGAAATTGACAATAAAACAGGCCTATGCACGCGTATTGAACCATTAAGATTTGGGCAGGGCTTGGTGGAAAATATTCCGCAAACCTAAATAAAAGCGCCCGCCACATCACGTGCCGAAACAAGGGCGCGGCCCGTTGCAATTTCGCGCCCATATTCGCCAATTGCCGTGGTTGAAAAATCAATGATTTTTTTATCTTCGCGAATGCGCGTAATTTCAACAATTGCCTTTATTTCTTCGCCTAATTTTACAGGTGAAAGATATTGGGTTTCTTGCTTTAAATAATTTGTTCCAAGCCCCGGTAAATCAATTCCCAGTAATTTTGAAAACATCGCATTTATGAAAATTGGTGATGCGATATTTTCGCTTTGTTTATGACCTCCAAGCGCGACAAATTCATTTATGTCATCTTGCGAAAAAACACGGGCTTGCTGTGATTTTTGACCAAGGAAAAATGGTTTTTGCGCTTTTTCACTTGGTTCAATAATATTTGCAGGTTTTGGATTTGAAACCTTTAAAATTTGGGATTGTTGCGTTGAAAATTCAACATCAATAACACAGGTTTCTTGGTTGCTTTCTTTTTCGCGGCACACCAATTTTGCACTATTTTCGCCAATTAAATCCGCGCTTAAAATCATTGCAACATTTGTATAAGTTGGCGCGGGAAACATTATTTTACTTGAAACAAAAGAAAACTCACCCATCAATTTTTCCAACACACCCGATAGGCAAGTGGTAAGAAAAATTCCATGCGCCACAGTTTTTCCAAAACCCGAATTTGCCGAAAATTCTTCATCAACATGAATTGGGTTAAAATCCCCCGAAAGGGCGGCAAAGCGATTATATTCTTCTTGGGTAAAAGTGCGTTCAATTTCCATTTTCATATTCTTTTTTCAATATATGTTTTTGAATTTTCCCTGCCGCTGTGCGCGGATAATCATCAACGAAGATAAATTTTTTGGGTATTTTGAAAGGGGCTAATTTGGAACGACAAAATGCGATTAATTCGGCGGTTTCGATATTTCGGCGCGCACTTAAAAATGCCACGCCAACTTCGCCCCATTTTTCATCTGCAACACCGATTATTGCCGCTTCTATTATATCTTCATGCCCCAAAAGTGCATTTTCAACTTCGGCGGGATAAACATTCTCACCACCAGAAATAAACATTTCTTTGGAGCGTCCAACCAAATAATAATAGCCATCTTCATCAATTCTTGCCAAATCGCCTGATTTTAGCCAATTGACACCATTCGCATCAGTATGGAATGTTTCTTGGGTGGCAATTGGGTTATTCCAATATCCTGGGCTTATATTTGGACCCGCAAAAACCAAATGACCTTCTTGGTTTGGCCTGCAATCATTAAATTCATCATCAACGACGCGCGCAATTGTTAGAACTTGGGATTTTCCAACGCTGCCAATTTTATTAAGGACATTTTCTTTATCCATCATAAATACTGTTGGCCCTGTTTCGGTCATACCCATGCCATTACAAACCAATGCACCACGCGCCACAAAAGTTTCAACCAAATAATCAGGTAAAGGCGCACCGCCGCAACCCCAATTTCGCATATTTTTTATATTGGTTTTTTCAAAATCTTCATGCTGCGATAGTAAAAGATAAACTTGGGGCACGCCAAAAAAGCACGATAAATCATTGCGATCCACCAAATCTAAAACAATTTTAGCATCAAAACCCGATATAACCCATGACATGCAACCATTCATAAGCGCAGGTAAAGTGTGCAAATTAATGCCCGCCGTATGGAATAAAGGAAGGAAGTTTAAAAACCTATCATCAGGGGTAATACCAATAGCCTGACCAATATTTACCGCATTGGCAAGTGCCATTCTATATGTCTGTATAACCGCCTTTGGTTTACCAGTAGTGCCAGAGGTGAAAATCAAATACCAACATTCATCATCAGGCCAAAAATCACGCGCCTTGAATTCGCCGCCAATTTCAAGAAAATCCTGATAACCGTCATCATAATTAATTGCACAATTTGCCCCAATAATTTGCAAGGCATTTTGGGCATCTTCCACGCCATAAAATAATATTTTTGGCGCTATTGTTTCATATAATGGCAAAATTTCATCTGGCGGGGAACGCCAATTAAACGGAACCAAAATCGCGCCCAATTTTGCACATGCAAATAAGGTTTCAAAAAATTCTATACGATTGCGGCACAAGACCCCAATTCTGTCGCCTTTAATAACACCAATAGATTTCATCGATGCCGCTAATTTATGCGCATTTTTTTCTAATTGGGAAAAAGTGCGGGATTTGTCGCCAATATATTCTTTTAGCGCGATTTTATCAGGCGTTAATTTGGCGCGCGTTTTTAAAAAATCGCTTATCATAACCTAACCCAATTTTAGACCATTTTTTATAAGATCAAAAGCTGCATCGGCAATATCATCAACCTTTTGACTGTCATCCCAAATGCAATAACGCATTCCAAGGAAAACGGATAATCCAATCAAACTCCATGCACGAACCTCATCATCGCCACTTCTTATTTCGCCTTTTGACGATGCATTTTTAAGATTTTCGGCATAGGCTTTTTGGAATGATGAATAATATTCACGATATGCATCTTCGGCCACAAATTGGCTTTCCATTACAATGCGATACAAATCCTTATTGGCGCGCGCAAATTCAATAAAGGCATGAAGACCCTTTTTTTCAGCCTCAAGCCTATCGCTTACACCTTCTAGTTTTTTGGAAATATAGGCACGCGTTGTTTGCCCCATATATTGAACCAATTCGCGGAAAACCACTTCTTTGGATTCAAAATAAACATAGAAAGTACCCATCGCTACATTTGCGCGCTTAGTAATATCGGCAATCATACATTCATGATAGCCACGTGCCCCAAACTCCAAAGATGCAGCCTCCAATAGCTTTGCTTTGGTTTTTGCACCACGTGCGGTTTTAGGATTTTTGTCATTTACAGAAATTGAATCTTGATTCATGTTTCAAATTATGCCTTAATAGAGAAAAGAAGCAATAAGAAATGACAATTGCCAATTATTTTGGCGTTTTGTCAAATAAGTAGAGAGGAAACCCAATGCCTAGCATTCGTCTTAATGACGGCGCTATGATTGAATATTATGATAGCGGTGCGGTTGATAATCGCCCCGTGCTAATATTCATGCATGGTTGGGGCGTAAGCGGGCAAGTGTTCAACCAACAAATTGCACTTAAAGATGAGTTTAGAATTATAATTCTTGATTTGCGCGGTTGTGGAAAATCAACCAATGGAAAAGATTTATCGATTGCTAAAATCGGGTTTGATTTATTTGAGATTATCGATGAATTAGCGCTTGAAAATGTTCATCTTATTGCATGGTCAATGGCGGCAATGGCAGTATGGAAAGCAATTGCAACTAAAGCACACAATGAAATCAAATCTATCACTATAATTGATATGTCACCTAAAATTTCCAATGATGATAATTGGGATATGGGCATTCTTGGTCATCATAGTTTGCAAAATGATGAAGGTAAAATCAGGCTTGAAAAATCTATCGCCAGCATGAAAAATAATTGGAATGATTTTTCAGAGCGTATGGTTGGGCGTATTTTTTCTAAATCAAAAATTCAAAAAAGCGATAATAAAACAATCCAATTTAAAAATGAAATGTCACAGATTGCCAATAAAAATGATGGCTCATCTATGTCTGTTCTTTGGAATTCATTGGCAAATTGTGATGCGCGTGACGATTTGGCAAAAATAACAATGCCATGCCTTTTGATTTACGGGCTTGATAATCAATTATATTCTTCAAAATTAGGCCAAAAAATCCAAAGCCTAATAAGAAATTCATCATTAGTTGAATTCGCCCATTGCGGACATGCGCCGCACATTGAGGATAGCGAACATTTCAACCAAACCATTCGCGAATTTATCAACCAAGTTGAAAGCGATGAAAACAAGTTTTTTTACGACAAATCAGAAAAAGGAAATGGGTCCTTTTTTACCCAAGATTCAATTGGGCAAACACCGCAATAGGGCGGATAAAATTTTTTTAACAAGGGGAAAACAATGAAAAGTAATCTTAAAAAAATAGTATTGAAAGGTCTTATGGCAACAAGTGCCATTACACCATTCATCGCTTTTTCACCAGTTATGGCGCAAGAGCAAAAAGTAGAAGCAAACAAAGGCAATGAAACAATTGTTGTAACTGCGCGTCGTCGCCAAGAGGCATTAAAAGATGTTCCAATTGCGGTTTCATCTTTCAATTCTGCAAAATTAGAAGCAACTGGCGCACCTGATATCACAATACTTCAGCAAGTTTCACCAAACACTACAATGCAAGCTGCACGTGGTACAAACTCAACTTTGATTGCCTTTATCCGTGGCGTTGGTCAGCAAGATCCACTTTGGGGCTTTGAGCCAGGTGTTGGTCTTTATGTTGATGATGTTTATGTTGCGCGTCCACAAGGTGCGGTTCTTGATATTTTTGACATTTCACGCATTGAGGTTCTTCGTGGTCCACAAGGTTCACTATATGGTCGTAACACAATCGGTGGTGCGGTTAAATATGTAACTAAAAAACTTGGCTCTACACCAACTGGTAAAGCACGCCTTTCTATTGGTTCATATGGTCAATTAGATGCGGTTGTTTCAGGTTCAGTTCCACTTTCTGATACATTCCGCGTTGGCGGTGCTTTTGCATCTTATGCACGTGATGGTTTCGGTAAAAATATCACAACAGGTCAAGATCACTATAATAAAGCAGTTACTGCTGGTCGTTTAAGCGCTGAATGGACGCCAAATGACAAATTATTCTTCCGTCTTGCATATGATAAAACAGTTGATGATTCACTTCCTAAACATGGTCACCGTGAAGCGGCGGGTGCAGGTCTTACAACTGGTCAACCAATTTTATCAAATGTTTACGACACTGATGCAGGCATTACTGGCCCTAATAGTGTTGAAAATGAAGGCATCTCATTCACTGCTGAATACAATCTAAGCAGCAATTTGACCCTTAAATATATTGGCGCAGAGCGCAAAGGTCATTCTGACACTGTTATTGACTTTGATACAAGCCAAGTCGCAGCATTAGACGTGCCTGCTTACTATAAAGATGACACAAAATCACACGAACTTCAGGCATTATTCACTGGAAAACGCGTGAATGGTGTTGTTGGTATCTATTATCTTGATGGTTATGCATCAGGCGCATTTGATACAATTGTTGGTCTAATCAATACAACAATTGCTACATCTGGTCGTGTTGGTACAAAAAGCCAAGCAATCTATGGTGATTTCAGCTTTAACCTAACTGATTCATTATCAGCTTCAATTGGTGGTCGTTATACAAAAGATGAAAGAACTGGCACAGTTTATCGCCAAAACTTCACTGGTCTTCGTTCACCATTATTCGGCAATAGCGCAGCAATCCCTGGTTTAATGCGTTCAAATTATACCAATAGCCGTGACTTCTCTGAATTCACACCGCGCTTTAGCTTGTCATACAAAATCACACCTGACTTAACCACTTATGTGGCTTATTCAAAAGGCTTTAAATCTGGTGGTTTTGATATGCGCGGTGATGCGGTTCTTACACCAAACACTGTTAATGGCTATAATCCTGAATATGTTGAATCAACTGAAGCTGGTTTAAAAGGTTCACTTCTTGACGGTCGTGCAAACTTCTCTGCGGCAATCTTTAATGCTGATTATACTGGTCAACAAATTACACGCCAAGAACCAACAGTTGGTGGTTCAATCGCAAGTTTTGTTGACAATGCTGGTTCATCAACCATTAAAGGCTTCGAGCTTGAAGGCAATGTTGTATTGTTCGCAGGGCTTTCAGCTTCATTCGGCTATGGCTATACTGATGCAAAATTCAATGAGTATTTGACCAAAAATGCTGCGGGTACTGTAATCAACAATGCGGCGACTGCTGTATTCCAAAATACACCAAAAAATAACGGCAACTTTACATTAAATTACGCACGTAATTTGAGTGATGGTTCTAAAATTGCTGCAAACATTGGCGCTTCTTATCGTTCGCCTTACCACATGTTTGAAGCTGTGAACCCTGCATTGGATCAAAACGATGCTTACACTCTTGTTGATGCTGGTATTTCTTGGACATCATCTGCAAGCCACGTAAAAGTATCACTTACTGGCCGCAACCTAACAGATGAGCGTTATAAAGTTGGTGGTTATTACTTCCCTGGTGCTACATTCGGAAACGTTGTTAATAGTTTCTATGGTGCGCCAAAAACTTATACAGCTAGCATTCAATACAGCTTCTAGTTTTTTCCCCGAAGGAATGCCCCCGTATTTACGGGGGCATTTTTTTATCTATAAGTAAATGAAATTAAAAATATAAATCAGTGGAGACTTTAATGAATAATGTTAGCACACAAAAAGAAGATGCGCTTTTTGCAAATGGGCGCGGGATTGTGCTGTTTTTATTGGTTTTGGTTTATACTTTTAATTTCCTTGACCGCCAGATATTGGCAATTCTTGCGCCTGATATTCAAAAAGAAATGCATCTTGATGATGGTGCACTTGGCCTATTACTTGGTTTTCCGTTTGCGGTTTTTTATGCCGTGCTTGGCCTTCCTGTTGCTTATTTTGCCGATAGGAAAGACAGAACTTGGATTATGACCATCGCACTTACTATCTGGAGTGCGATGACGGCGGCCTGCGGAATGGCGCAAAACATTTTTCAATTAACACTTGCGCGTATGTTAGTTGGCGTGGGTGAAGCGGGCGGCGTTGCACCCGCCTATTCATTAATTTCAGATTATTTCCCGCAAAAGCAGCGCGCACGCGCAATGGCGATTTATAGTTTTGGCATTCCAATTGGTTCAGCAATTGGCATTATTTTTGGCGCGGTAATTGCCACACTTTCAAATTGGCGCATTGCCTTTATTGCGGTTGGTATAATGGGTGTTTTATTAGCGCCAATTTTCCGCGCATTAATTAAAGAACCTGTGCGCGGTGGGCATGATTTGAACGCATCAAAAGACAATGTAAAAATCATGGAAGTAATCAATTTGCTTGCCACCAAGCCAAGCTTTTGGACATTGGCAATTGGTGCTTCATTCTCATCTATGATGGGTTATGGTTTGTTTGCATGGCTTCCAACATTCTTTGTGCGCTCATTTGGTGATGCGCTTCCACAATTCATGTCTTGGATGCCAGACTTCCTTATTCCTGCCAAAGCAGGCGCAAAATTATATGCGGGCTATTTTTATGGCACGATTGTTTTAATTGGCGGAATTATTGGCATATTCTTGGGCGGCGCGATTTCTGATAAAATGGGCGGCGCGAATAAATCGGCTTACGCACTTATTCCTGCGATTGCGTTTTTGGTTTGTATTCCATTTTTCTTTATCTGCACATTCACCAATTCGCTTGCTCTGGTTTTCTTTTTGATGCTTATACCAACCGCGCTTAGTTTGACTTGGCTTGGCCCTGTTTTGGCGGCGTTTCAACATATTGTTAAACCAAATATGCGCGCCACTGCATCGGCATTATTTTTGTTGATTAACAATCTTATTGGTATTGGCCTTGGCACTTATTTAATTGGCCTTATTAGCAAAAGCCTTGCGCCAATTTATGGCAATGAATCATTGCGTTATTCAATCATGGTTGGCACAATTTTTTATGCCTGTGCATCAATATTGATGTTTATATCGGCAAAATTTCTTCCAAAAGATTGGGAAGAATAATTAGAGGTCAATTCGACTTGCTATATCATCAAATTGTTTTGTGGCGCTATTTGGCGCCACTTGACCTTTATCGGACGCTTTTTGTAAGGCTGGATAAAAATTCACTTCACCAAGATAATTAATACCAATTTCGCCCGCCGCTTTTTTGGCACCGCCCTTACCGAATAAATCAATTTCCGCCCCACTATTTTCATCAATAAGGACGGACATATTTTCAATCAGCCCCAAAATGCTAACCTTTGCTTTTTGGAACATATCAATACCACGGCGCACATCAGCAAGTGCCATTTCTTGCGGTGTTGATACAATTATAACGCCATCAAGACGTGCTTGCTGCGCTAATGAAATTTGCACATCGCCGGTTCCTGGCGGCATATCAACCACGATATAGTCAAGTTCACCCCAATTTGTGCCCATGAATAATTGGGTTAAAGCCTTCAAAAGCATTGGGCCGCGCCAAATTAATGCCTGCCCTTGATTAACTACAAAGCCCATCGACATTGCTTTAATGCCATGCGCTTCGATAGGATTGATTTTACCATTTTCACCCGCTTCGGCGATTTTTGTTTTGTGCCCTAAAAGGGTTGGCAGGCTTGGGCCATAAATATCGGCATCCAAAAGGCCAACTTTTTTACCCCTTTTGGCAAGTGATTGCGCAAGGTTGAATGCGATTGTTGATTTACCAACCCCACCCTTTGCCGATGCTATAGCAATTATTTTGCCAATATTTTCAGGGCGAATTGATTCCATATTTGGCTTTTTACGCTCTTGAATTGGTGCGCCAACTGGGCTTTGCCCGCTATTATTTGAATGGGCGGTAAGGATGGGTGAAACTTTTTCAACACCCTTAATTGACGATAGGCTTTTTATTATTTCATCGCTTAAAGGTTCAATTTTTGGAATGTCATTTGGGTCAGCTTCAAGAATGATTTTCACATCGCCATTTTTAAACAATATAGAGCTTACAAGGCCAGAACTTATAATATCCTTGCCATCAATTGGGCTTTTTAATTCGTGAAGCCGTGATTTAATCTCATCAATTTTTAAATCACCTTTGATATTTTTATTTTTGAATAGATTAAACATTTTTAAAACCAAATTTTAGCAATATGATACGTAACGCCAGCGGCAATATAGGCCAATATCATCAAATATGAGAATGCAAAAATCGCCCATTTCCATGAATTGGTTTCGCGCCTAATTGTTGCCAAGGTGGCAAAACATTGCGGCGCAAAAACATACCACGCCAAGAAAGCTAGTGCAGTAGGAAGTGACCATGCATGTTGCAAAATTTGCGCAAGGCCAGTTTCAAGATTTGCATCCCCACCCTGAACCGAATAAATTGTTCCAAGTGCACCAATTGCAACTTCACGTGCCGCAAGCCCCGGAACAAGCGCGATTGCAATTTCAAGATTAAAGCCAATAGGCGCCAAAATATGTTCAAGAAATGCGCCAATTTTGCCCGCAAAAGTTTCGCGCAAATTACCCGCCGATAGTGGGAAACGGGCAAGCCCCCACAATATAACAGATGTCCACAAAATCACCGTTCCTGCGCGTCTTACAAATGATTTTGCCGCAATATAAATGCCCAAAAAGAAATCACGTGCATTTGGCAATTTATAGCTTGGCAATTCCATAATTAATGCCTGTGATGCGCCGCGCGTCATTGTTCGTTTAAGGATGAAAGCCACGATAAAGGCACTTATGACACCGCTTAAATAAAGGCAAAACATCACCAAGCCTTGCAACCCAACAAAGCCAAAAACCTGTTTATTCGGAATGAAGGCGGCAATAATTAAAGTATAAACAGGCAAACGTGCCGAACAGGTCATCAATGGCGCGATTAATATTGTGGTTAATCTATCGCGTTCATGCTCAATAACCCGTGCCGACATTATACCTGGGATGGCGCAGGCAAAACTTGATAAAAGCGGAATAAAGGCACGCCCATTTAAGCCAGCGCGGCGCATAATTTCATCCATCAAAAATGCCGCGCGTGACATATAGCCAGATGCTTCAAGTGTAATAATGAAAGCAAACAAAATCACAATTTGCGGCAAGAATACAAGAACTGCACCAACGCCTGAAATTATCCCATCAACAATTAATTGCGAAAATAAACCATCACCAAGCCAGTTTCTTACATTTTTCCCCAATGCCTCGACAATGAATGAAATGGCATCCATAAATGGCGTTGCCCATGTAAAAACGGCCTGAAACATTAAAAACAAAACTAACGCAAGAACCAATGGGCCAAGAAAAGGATTTAAGACAATTTCATCAATCTTACGGGTAATAATATTTAGGCTTGCTTCTTTTTCAATTACGATAGAGGCAATTTTGCGGGCATCTTTTTGCAATAAAGCCAAATTATCATGAACAGGTTTTGCATTGGCGGTTTCAAGGTCGCCAACAAGTAATTTATTAAGTTGATTTAAAAGATCTTCGCGCCCCTCTTTTCTTGTGGCGCGGGTGGCAACAACGGGAACACCTAATTGTTTGCTTAATTCTTTGACATTAATTTCAATTCCATCGCGCGTTGCAATATCAATCATATTAAGCACAACAATCATCGGCAAACCCATTTCCCGAAGTTGTAATGCCGAATGTAAATGGGTTCTAAGATTGGATGCATCAATTACCACAAGCATTAAATGTGGTCGCCCAACTTCTTTCATTTCGCCATTCAACATATCAATGGCAACTTTTTCATCCTGCGAACGTGCAGTTAGGCCATAAATTCCCGGCAAATCATATAATTCAATATCATGCCCAGCGGGGGTTTCAAAAATCCCTTTTTTGGTTTCAACAGTAACGCCCGCATAATTTGCGGTTTTGGCGCGGCCACCCGTTAAACCATTAAACAATGTGCTTTTACCGCAATTTGGCGCGCCAATAAGTGCAACTTTATATTTCATTAGGCATCAACCTTTATTGCACGCGCCTCTTCTGGCCTTAGTGCAATTAAAGTGCGGTTTAATCTTATACAGATTGGGGTTTTTGCAATCGGGCCATAATGCATGATTTCAACTTCATCACCTTCGGCAAAGCCAATTTCACGCAATTTTGCAATTATTGTTTCATCTTGTGCATTAATATCAGAAACTATTGCGCATTTTCCCTTTTCTAAATTTAAAAGTTCCATCATAAACCTTGTTGCAAACCATTCGCAACAACTTACTAGACATTACAGAAAGAAATTGCAAACCTTTTTATCAATAGAATGCCTTATTTTTCGGTGACCCTTTGTCGCATAGGTAAAAAAGACCCCATAATACACGGCAGGTTTTTTATAGCCTATGGTTAATAATATTAAGAACAATAAAACTTATTTAATGTTGCCCGTAATATCCCTTTAAAATCGGTGTATTCTTACATTAAAATAAATCAAGAATAACG
>JAPUEP010000118.1 GCA_027492515.1 Hyphomonadaceae bacterium | reverse complement strand
CGAGGCTCGTTTCACTCGCGCCCCCTCAGTCACCCTTCGGGCGACAGCTCCCCCGTTTCACAGGGGAGCGTATTTGTTAATGCTTTTTATTCGTGACTTTTCATAAAATTGATATTAAAGACGCGTTAACAATATAAACCCGCCATGAAAATGGTAAGGGCGACCCAAGGTTCGGGTCGCTTTTTTTATTGCTTAAAAACTGGAATTGACTTGCTTACTATTACGCCATTTGAACAAAATTTATTTGATTTGCTTGCCCCTGCTGCGGCTGATTTGGGTTATGAGATTGTGCGCATTCGCATGATGGGTCGCGAAACTGCAACTTTGCAAATCATGGCGGAGCGTGAAGATGGCACGATGACTTCTGGTGATTGTGAAAAATTATCACGCGGTCTTTCGCCAATTTTGGACGCACATGATCCGATAAGTGCCGAATATCATCTTGAAATTTCTTCACCAGGGATTGATAGGCCGCTTACACGCCTAAAAGATTTTACACGTTGGGCAGGTTATCGCGCCAAACTTGAACTTGATAGAATGGTTGAAGGGCAAAAACGCTTTTCAGGTACTTTGGTTGGTATCGAAGATGATAATATCGCCATTGATTTGGATAATGAAAGCGAAACCGCACTTATTCCTTTTGCATGGCTTCATAATGCCAAATTGGTTTTAACAGACGAATTAATTCGCGAATCCCTTGCGCGCCGCGCCAAAGGTGATGAAGCGGACAATATAGAAAACGCCCTTGAAACAGGGAAAATTGAAATCGAAAATATCGCCAATGGCGATGAAACAGGTGGAGAGTGAAATGGCAATAAGCGCCAATAGACTTGAATTATTGCAAATCGCACGTTCGGTTGCTGCTGAAAAAAATATTGATGAAAAAGTGGTTGTAAGCGCAATCGAAAGCGCAATTCAAAAAGCTGCTTTGTCACGTTATGGCGCGGCATTGGACATTTTGGTTCGTATCGACCAAAAATCAGGCGAATTAACCATCACCCGCCGCCAAACGGTTGTTGCAACCCGTGATGAAGTTATCAATGAATTGCAACAAATCGCCCTTGAAGATGCGGTGAAAATTGATGCTAATGTTGAAGTTGGCCATGTTTTCACAGAAGCCCTTCCATTGTTCGATTTCGGCCGCGTTATGTCGCTTACTGGTAAGCAAGTTATCACGCAAAAAGTTCGTGAAGCAGAGCGCGCAAAACAATTTGAAGAATATCAAGACCGCGTTGGCGAGATTGTAAATGGAACCGTTAAACGCGTTGAATATGGCAATATTTTTGTTGATTTAGGCCGCGGCGAAGGCGTTATTCGTAAAGACCAAACTTTACCACGTGAAAATCTTAATATGGGTGACCGTGTTCGCGCTTACATTTATGAAGTTAAGCACGAACAAAAAGGCCCACAAATTTTCCTTTCACGCGCACACCCTGGCTTTATGGCGAAATTATTCACCCAAGAAGTTCCAGAGATTTATGATGGCGTAATCGAAATCAAATCTGTGGCGCGCGACCCTGCATCACGTGCAAAAATTGCGGTATTCACATCTGATAATGGTATTGACCCTGTTGGTGCCTGCGTTGGTATGCGCGGTTCACGTGTTCAAGCTGTTGTTGGCGAATTGGGCGGTGAGAAAATCGACATTATCCCTTGGTCACCAGATCCTGCAACATTCATCGTAAACGCTTTGCAACCTGCTGAAGTTGCAAAAGTTGTATTAGACGAAGATGAAAACCGCGTTGAAGTTGTTGTTCCAGAAGATCAATTGTCTTTGGCAATCGGTCGCCGTGGTCAAAATGTTCGCCTTGCATCTCAATTAACTGGTTGGTCAATTGATATTCTTACCGAAGATCAAGAGCGTGAGCGTCGTGAAAAAGAAACTGCAACATTGGTTGAATTATTCATCAATGCACTTGAAGTTGATGACATGATGGCGCGCCTATTAGTATCAGAAGGCTTTGAGAAAATCGAAGATCTTGCCAATACTGACCTTGATGATTTGATGACAATCGAAGGCTTTGACGAAGAGCTTGCAACCGAGCTTCAAGCACGCGCAAATGACCATTTAGAGCGTCAGGCACGTGAATTAGAAGAGAAAATCAAATCACTTAATATCGAAGCTGATTTGTTAAATCTTGAAGGTATGAACCCACAAATGGCGATTGCTTTGGCGCAAAATAGCGTTACTTCAATCGAAGATTTGGCAGGTTTGGTTTCTGATGATCTTCGTGGTTGGTTTGAAGTGAAAAATGGCGAAAAGGTTCGTGAACCTGGCTATCTTGATGCCTTCAACCTTTCGCAAGCTGATGCAGATGCATTAATCATGGCCGCACGTGTCGGCATGGGTTGGGTTGAGGCCGCACCTTCGGAGGCGGTAACAACCGATGGAGCAGAATGAGCCTCTAATCAACAAAAATAATAGGCGCTGTGCGGTTACAAGACTTGAAAAACCGCAAAGCGAGATGGTGCGTTATGTTGCCGATATGTCGGGGAATATTTTCCCCGATGTGTCCGCGCGTGCGCCAGGTCGCGGCGTTTGGGTAAGCGCAAATAGCGAAACCCTTGAACAAGCGATTAAGACAAATGCTTTTGCGCGCTCTTTAAAACGTGCGGCGCACCCAAAACCTGAATTAATTGAACAAACAAAAACTGCGCTTTTCCAAAAAAGCCTTGGTCTATTGGCAATGGCACGTCGCGCGGGTCAATTAATTTTGGGCTTTGATCAAGTATCTGAAGCAATCAAAAAAACAGCACCCGCATTCCTAATCGAGGCTTATGATGCCTCAAATGATGGGCGCGATAAAATAATTGGATTATCGAAAAAATGGGGCGATGTGCAAATAATCGGCTGTTTTTGTATTGATGATTTGGGAAAAACCCTATCTCGTGATAATATTGTTCATGCTTTTATGCCAAAGGGACAATTTGCACAAAATTGGGCTTTGGAAATTAATCGGCTTGCAGGATTTGTTCCTTTAAAGCCACAAGATTGGATTTTTTGATAGATTTTATGACAAACCCAATGGGGTTTGGCACAAAACCTATTGTGTATTTGGCGTTTTTGCGCCATTTGCAAGTTTGTAAACGCTCGTAAGAGCAAATGGGTAAATATGACTGATAATAATGAAAACAACGGCGCAGGTGCGCGCAAACCTTTAAGCCTAAATCGCAATTTAGGGGCAGGCGGAACTGTTCGCCAAAGCTTCTCGCATGGGCGCTCTAAAACTGTTGTCGTTGAAGTTAAGAAAAAACGTGGCCTTGAAGCGCCAAAACCTGCTGGTGATACTGGTGCAAATAAACCTGCACCTGCATTTGTTCCATCGTCTGCGGCTAAACCTACACTTGCACCAAGAGTAGCAACGCCAAACCAACAAGTTGATAATTCGCACAGCCTTTCAGAACATGAGCGTCAGGCGCGCCAAGCTGCCCTTGCACAAGCCCGTGAAGCTGAATTGCAACGCCAAGAACGCGAACGCCGCGAAGCCGAAGCACGCGCTGCCCGCGAAGAAATGGACAGAAAGCGCCGCGAAGAAGAAGAACGCCTTGAACGTATCGAGCAAGAGCGTTTGAAACGCGAAGAAGAAGCGCGCGCTGCCGAAATGGCAAAATCTGATGTAGTTGAAAAAGCGCAAGCGCCAGTTGCAACACAAAGCGCACAACCAATTGCCAATGAAGAGCCAACAGAAGAAGAAGTTGAAAACGAAGGCGGCGGCGATATTCTTTCATCACTTGGTGGTCGTGTTAAAAAACAAAAACAAGCACCTTTAAAAGTTGTTCCTGCATCACGTGATAAAAATGCCCAACCACGCCGTTCGGGTCGTTTAACAATTACATCTGCACTTGATGATGATGGCGAACGTCAACGTTCACTAGCATCTGTTCGCCGCGCCCGTGAAAAAGAACGTGAGCGTCGTTTGGGCCGTGGCTATCAAGAGCCTGCAAAACAATCACGCGAAGTTATCATTCCAGAGGTTATTACGGTTGCTGATTTGGCAAATCGTATGGCGGAACGTTTAACTGACGTTGTAAAATATCTAATGAAACAAGGCCAAATGATGAAAGGCACTGACGTTCTTGATTTGGACGTTGCCGAATTAATCGTTGCCGATTTTGGTCATATTGCAAAACGCGTTGCTGAATCTGACGTTGAAATTGGTCTTGAAGGTGTTGAAGATACTGATGAAAACCAAGTAGCGCGCCCACCAGTTGTTACAATCATGGGTCACGTTGACCATGGTAAAACTTCATTGCTTGACGCAATCCGTAAAGCCGATGTGGTTTCTGGTGAAGCGGGCGGCATCACGCAGCATATTGGTGCGTATCAGGTGCGTTTGCCAACTGGTGAAAAAGTTACTTTCCTTGATACACCGGGTCACGCGGCATTCTCGGCAATGCGTTCACGTGGTGCACAGGCAACCGATATTGTGGTTCTTGTTGTTGCCGCCGATGATGGTGTGATGCCACAAACTATTGAGGCGATAAACCACGCGAAAGCGGCAGGCGTTCCGATAATTGTTGCTGTCAACAAAATCGACAAGCCAGAAGCAAACCCATCAAAAGTTCTTCAAGAATTATTGCAATATGATTTAGTATGTGAAGAATTTGGCGGCGATGTACAGGCGGTTCCCGTTTCTGCAAAGGCAAAAACCAATCTTGATAAATTGCTTGAATCAATCATGCTTCAGGCTGAAATCATGGAATTGAAAGCCAATCCAAACCGTACCGCCGAAGGTATCGTTGTGGAGGCCAAGCTTGATAAAGGTCGTGGCCCTGTTGCAACAATTCTTGTTCAACGTGGCACAATGAAAAAAGGCGATATTGTTGTTGCGGGTACGCAATGGGGTCGTGTTCGCGCCATGATGGATGAACGCGGTCAAACCCTTGAAGAAGCAGGGCCTTCATTACCTGTTGAGGTTTTGGGTCTTGATGGTGCACCAGAACCGGGTGATCAATTGGTTGTGGTTGAAAATGAAGCGCGCGCACGTGAAGTAACCGATTATCGTGTTCGTATGCGCCGTGAAAAATCACAAATTAAAACATCTTCGCGTTCTGGTCTTGAAAATATGCTTGCAAAAATCAAGGAACAGAAACTTAAAGAATTCCCATTCATCGTCAAAGCCGATGTTCAAGGTTCAGCCGAAGCAATCACTGCATCACTTGGTAAATTTGCCAATGATGAAGTGGCGGCAAAAGTTATTCACCAAGGTGTTGGTGGTATCACTGAATCCGATGTTTCATTGGCAAAATCAACGGGCGCAATCATTTTGGCCTTTAACGCACGTGCAGGTAAACCAGTTCGTGATTTGGCTGAATCAGAAGGCGTTGAAATTCGTTATTATTCAATCATCTATAATTTGCTTGATGATGTGAAAGATATTCTTTCTGGTATGCTTGAACCAGAACGCAAAGAAACCTTCATTGGTTATGCGCAAATTCTTCAGGTATTTAGCATTTCTAAAGTTGGTAAAATTGCGGGCTGTCGAGTTTCAGAAGGCACAATCAAACGCGGTTGCGGTGTTCGCTTGCTGCGTGACAATGTGGTTATTCATGAAGGTAAACTTTCAACCCTTAAACGCTTCAAAGACGAAGTTGCCGAAGTTTCGGGCGGTCAAGAATGCGGTATGGGCTTTGAAGATTATCAAGACATTCGTGAAAATGACGAAATCGAATGCTTCGAAGTTGAGATTATTAAACGTAGTTTGTAAATCCCTTAACTCCTTCCCTTGAGGGAAGGTGCCCACAAAGCGGGCGGAAGGGTGGCAGCGGTTTTAGTGGCTTGTAGCAATTTAAGCTAAAACCTGAAACATCCACCCTTCAGTCACCTTCGGTGACAGCTTCCCTCAAGGGAAGCAATTAGGTGCAATAGAATGAAAAAACGTAATTCACAAAAAGAAACCCTTGGTCCAACACAGCGCCAACTTCGCGCGGGTGAGAATATTCGCCATATTTTGGTTGAAGTTTTGGCGCGCGGTGAAATTCATGACCCTGCTTTGAAAGGTGTTTCGCTTACTGTTGGGGAAGTTCGCATGTCACCTGACCTTAAACACGCCAATATTTTTGTAAGCGCATTGGGTCATAAAGATGCCAAAGTCTTTGCCGAGGCTTTAAATCATGCCAGCAATTATATTCGCGGTCTTTTGGCGCGCGCAATTGATAGTAAATTCACCCCAAAATTAAAATTCATTGGCGATAATTCTTATGATATTGCCCTTCATATTGATGAATTATTGGCAAATCCAAAAGTGTCGCGTGATTTGGAACATCCAAAATTCCGCCTTGATATAAATGAAGCTGACGAATAAAAATAATGGCAAGAAGAAAGAAAAAAGGCGTCGATATTCACGGCTGGCTTGTGCTTGATAAGGCGCTAGAGCAAACATCAACTGATGCGGTAAATAAGATCAAACGCCTATTTAACGCCAATAAATGCGGTCACGCAGGAACACTTGACCCATTGGCAAGCGGTATTTTACCAATTGCATTGGGTGAGGCCACGCGGACAGTTGCATGGCTTATGGAAGCGCAAAAAACCTATGAATTCACTGTTCAATGGGGCGCATCAACCGACACACAAGATGCCGAAGGGCAAATTGTTGCAAGTTCTGATATTCGCCCAACAAAAGAACAAATCGAAGAAAAGCTTCAAGGCTTTCTTGGTGAAATTGATCAAATCCCGCCAAAATATTCTGCCATTAAAGTTGATGGCGAACGTGCCTATGATTTGGCGCGCGATGGCGAAGATTTTGAACTTAATGCCCGCAAAGTTAAAACCTTTGAATTAAAGCTACTTAAGTGCGATGAAAATAGCGCAACAATCTTTGTGCGCTCTGGCAAAGGGTTTTATGTACGGGCTTTGGCACGTGATTTGGCAAAATCTTTGGGTGCAGAAGGCCATATAACATATTTGCGCCGTACATCGGTTGGCCCATTCAAAGAAGAATCAGCGATAACACTAGAAACCTTGCAAAAAATGTGTATAGAGACCCCTGCATTATCGCAACTTCTACCTTTTGAGACCGCCCTGGACGACATCCCGGTATTGGCCATTAAAGAGGATGAGGTTGCATTCCTAAGGCAAGGGCGGCGTATTTTAGTGCTTCCACATAAAATGGAAGAATTAAAAACCCAAAGACGTCCAAGAATTATATCGGGCCAAGATATGTCCCGTGCGGTTCTTGCGAAAATGGGTGATACACCAATTGCCATAGGTGATGCACGCGGTGGTTATTTTCAACCATCCCGCGTTTTTCAAATTTAAACTCAAAGGATTATTGAGATGTCGATTACTAAAGAGCGCAAAGACGCGCTTATCAAAGAACACGCAACTAAACCTGGCGACACTGGTTCACCAGAAGTTCAAATCGCAATTCTAACTGAGCGTATTGTTAACCTTACTGAGCACTTTAAAGAGCACAAAAAAGACAATCACTCACGTCGTGGTTTGTTGACTATGGTTGCTTTGCGCCGCAGCTTGCTTGATTATGTTAAATCACGCAGCGTAGAGCGCTACCAAGCAATTCTTGCGAAACACGGCCTTCGCCGCTAATCGCAAAAGACTTTCGACCCCGCCAATGGCGGGGTTGAGTTTTTGTACTGCCCTCCCCTTGCGGGTGGGCCGAAATTCTGAGGGCAATGCCCGAAGAATTCGGGGTGGGGTATGGCAGACCCCCCACCGACATTTTCAGGCTTTGCCTTCAAATTGTCGGCTCCCCCGCAAGGGGGGAGCAATTAAAGAAACAATTGATTTCCATGCGAAATCAATGCACAAGTTTTCAGCTTTCGCATGGGGCGAAACTGAAATTGGCAAATTGCCAAAAACGACCATTTTGGTCACGTATGTATGAAGATTTTTCACGAGGGCGTGGAAATTCTATAAGGAAAAAGTATGTTTAATATCGAAACAGTGTCTATCAATTGGGGTGGGCGCGAACTTAAATTGGAAACTGGCCGTATGGCTCGCCAAGCTGATGGCGCAGTATTAGCAACCTATGGCGACACCCAAGTTCTTGCAACTGCGGTTGGCGCAAAAACGGCAAAACCTGGGATTGATTTTTTCCCATTGACCGTAAATTACCAAGAAAAATTCTATGCATCTGGTCGTATCCCTGGTGGCTATTTCAAACGTGAAGGCCGCCCAACTGAAAAAGAAACTTTGGTTTCACGCCTTATCGACCGCCCAATCCGTCCGCTTTTTGTAAAAGGCTTCAAAAATGAAGTTCAAGTAGTTGTTACTACTTTATCGCATGATGGCGAAAATGATCCTGATATTTTGGCACTTGTGGCATCTTCTGCGGCACTTGCACTATCTGGTATGCCGTTTATGGGCCCTGTTGGCGCTGCGCGTGTTGGCTATATTAATGGCGAATATGTGTTGAACCCAACAATCGCACAAATTGAAGAATCTGATATGGATTTGGTTGTAGCGGGTACAAATGATGCCGTTATGATGGTTGAATCTGAAATTTATGAATTATCAGAAGAAGTAGTTTTGGGCGGCGTTTCTTTCGCACACAAATCTTTCCAACCAGTAATCGAGGCGATTATCGACCTTGCTGAACGTGCAGCAAAAGATATGTGGGATTTTGAACCTGAAGATAAATCAGCGCAAAAAGCCCAAGTTAAAGCACTTATCGGCACTAAAATTGACGATGCTTACAAAATTATCGACAAAACTGCACGTCACGCGGCATTATCTGCTGCTAAAGCAGAAGCAGAAGCGGCATTGGTGGTTTCTGAAACTAATCCTGACGGCATGGATGGCGGCGTATTTAAAGACGTTTGTAAAGAAGTTGAACAAGACATCGTACGTACTGCAATCGTAAAAGAAGGCCGCCGTATTGATGGTCGCCCTGTTGATAAAGTTCGCCAAATCGTTTCTGAAGTTGGCGTTCTTCCACGTGCGCATGGTTCATCACTTTTCACACGTGGCGAAACACAGGCCCTTGTGGTTGCAACCCTTGGCACAAATGAAGACGAGCAGTTTGTAGACGGCCTTATGGGCTTGGAAAAAGAAAACTTCATGCTTCATTATAACTTCCCTCCATATTCAGTTGGTGAAGTTGGTCGTATGGGCGGTGCGGGTCGTCGTGAAATTGGTCATGGTAAACTTGCATGGCGCGCAATGCAGGCGGTTTTGCCATCTAAAGAGCAATTCCCATACACTTTGCGTGTGGTTTCTGAAATCACTGAATCAAATGGTTCATCATCTATGGCAACTGTTTGTGGTACTTCATTGGCGCTTATGGATGCTGGTGTTCCAACAAAAGCACCGGTTGCAGGTTGTGCAATGGGTTTGATTTTGGAAAAAGATGGCTCATTCGAAGTTTTGACCGATATTTTGGGTGATGAAGATCATCTTGGCGATATGGACTTTAAAGTGGCGGGTACTGAAAATGGTATCACCTCACTTCAAATGGACATTAAAGTTGCAGGTATCACCGAAGAAATCATGAAAGTGGCTTTGGAACGTGCGCATAATGCCCGTAAACACATTTTGGCTGAGATGGCGAATGCACTTACTGAAAATCGTGGTGCGGTTAATGCTTATGCACCAAAAATTCACAGCTTTAAAATCCCAACCGATAAAATCCGTGAAGTTATTGGTTCGGGCGGCAAAGTTATTCGTGAAATCGTTGAAAAAACTGGCGCGAAAGTTTCAATCGAAGATGATGGCACTGTTTCAGTTGCTTCTTCTGAACAAGAAAAAATTGACGCAGCGGTTAAATGGATCCGCGGCATCACTGATGAAGCCGAAGTTGGCCATATTTACGAAGGTAAAGTGGTTAAAGTTATGGACTTTGGCGCATTCGTAAACTTCTTTGGTTCAAAAGATGGCCTTGTTCACATTTCACAACTTGCACCGAAAAAAGTTGCGCAAGTTTCTGATGTGGTAAAAGAAGGTGACACTGTAAAAGTGAAACTTATGGGCTTTGACGATCGCGGCAAAATCCGCCTTTCAATGAAAGCGGTTGACCAAGAAACCGGCGAAGACCTAGAAGCCAAACAAGCCGCCGAAAAAGCAGCAGAGAAAACCGAAGAATAGTTTTCCAAAAACAATAAACAAAAGCCCCCGAGTTTCGGGGGCTTTTTTAAACCAAAATTATTTGCCCGCATAAACCCAAAGCCCTAAGTGAGCGCCGAAGGCGCGAGGGCTGGGCTTTGAGCGCAAGCTTTAAAACGGCATTTTAAATCCTGGCGGAAGGTTTAATCCACCCATCAAATCTTTTTCCATGCCTTTGCGATTTTCATCAAGTTTTTTGCGGGCATCTTCGAATGCGGCTTTGATTAAATCTTCCAAAATTTCCACATCATCAGGAACCAGCAAAGATTTATCAATCGAAATATCACTAAGTTTATTTTCGCCCTGCAAAGATAATTTAACCAAGCCGCCACCAGATTGACCATCGGCGGTTAAAGTTTCCATTTTCTTTTGGGTTTCGGCAACTTTCATTTGCATTGCCTGCATGGATTTCATCAATCCGCCAATATCTTTCATCATTTCAATAACCTCTATTTTTGCAGAACCTATGCGGTTTTTAATTCATCTTGATCCCGTATGGCAACAATTTTTGCACCGGGGAAGGTTTTAAGCGCCGCTTTTACTTTGGCATCTTGTTTGATATGCGCCATTAATTCATCGCGTTCGGCTTTTTTGATTTCTTCAATGGTTTTGCCGCCATTTTCTTCGATATAAACGCGCCATTGTTTGCCCGTTAATTCGCGCAAAGCCTGTGCAAGGCGCATATGCAATGATTTTGGCGCTTCATGGGTTGGTTGAAACGCAAATAAACCATCTTCAAGGCGAACAGGGCGCGCACATCTTTCAAGTTGGGAAACAAGGCCGCGTTCATTCCCATCAACCTCAAGGGCGTGAAGCATTTCTTCGTAAGATGCAAATTTATAGGCTTTCGGGCCATTGGACGGCGCACTTGGCGCATTGCCACCATTTCCTGCGTTAAAATTTCCACCTGTAACAATGCGCGCCAAATCTTCAGGGCTTGGCATATTGCTTGCGCCGCAAAGACGGATAAGGCACATTTCAAGCGCCTGCATCGGGTCGGGTGCGCGTTTATTCTCTTCAATGCCTGTTAAAAGCATTTGCCATAGGCGTCCGATTGCAAGTTTTGAAGTTTGCCCCGCAAGGGCGGCAATGCGCGCAATGCCAATTTGGCCTTCAATTTCTTTGTAATCGTCGCCCATAACGAAATATTTTGAAATTTCGTGGGCAATTTCCATAAGGCTTTGGATAATATTTATCGGGCTCGCGCCAAAATCATATTGTTCACGCGCCTCAAGAATTGCGCCCTTTGGATCGGCGGCAATCACTTTTTCAAACAAAGCAAAAACACGGTTTCTATCCGATAATCCAAGCATGATGCGGATTTGTTCGGCGCTTACGATACCTGTGGTGGTTTCTTGAACAATTGCTTGGTCAAGTAGCGATAAAGCATCACGAACCGAACCCTCGGCGGCGCGGGCGATTTGCAATAGGCCTTCGTGTTCGACTGCAACATTTTCTTTGGCGCAAATATTATTCAAATGATTTGCCAAAACTTCGCGGTCAAGGCGGCGCAAATCAAACCTTTGGCAGCGCGAAAGAATAGTTACAGGAACTTTTTGGGTTTCGGTGGTTGCGAAAATAAATTTGGTATGTGGCGGTGGCTCTTCAAGGGTTTTCAACAGCGCATTAAATGCAGCGGTTGAAAGCATATGCACCTCGTCGATGATGTAAACTTTATAGCGCGCTTGGGTTGGGCCATAGCGAACATTATCCAAAAGTTCGCGCATATTATCAACGCCAGAGCGGGAGGCAGCATCAAGTTCTAAAACATCGGGATGGCGCCCTTGGGTAATCGCTTCGCAATGAATACCCTCTTGGGATAAATCCATTGATGGTGCGTGAACCGCAGGGCTTTCATAATTAAGCGCGCGTGCGATTAGTCTTGCAGTCGTGGTTTTACCAATACCGCGCACACCCGTAAGCATAAAGGCATGGGCAATGCGGTTTTGTTTGAAGGCATTGGTAAGCGTTCTTACCATTGCTTCTTGACCAATTAAATCATCGAAATTTTGCGGGCGATATTTGCGCGCAAGAACCAAATAAGGCTTTTGATTTGCCGCTTGGCCTTCTTTTATCCAATCGCGTTTTTCGCCATCATCACTTGGGTCAAAATCTTTGGATGGGGTGGCCGCGCCGAACATATCATCGGTTTGGTCGTCGATAATGGCATCGACTTCGGTATCGAATTCATCGTCATCATCGTCGAAATCAATGCTCATAATTATGCCCAAAAAAGGAAAGGGTGGAGACCGAACAGCGACCCGCAAAGAAAAACTCGTTACGGCTGCTTTCTTCCGAATCTGACCGGGTTGGCGAGACTTACGTCCACCGCCGATCTCCACCACCTATATCGCCTTTTTAGGTTGGTATTTCAAGGGGGAGAGATGAAAAAGATTCAACAGCAAACCCCTTTAAAGAATCGCCCAATTTTTCTAGTTTGAATCTATGAGTGAAAATGAAAAATCCCCAACGCCTGTTATGGCGCAATATCTTAAAGCCAAAGAAGATTATCCCGATGCTTTGGTGTTTTTTCGTATGGGTGATTTTTACGAATTATTCTTTGAAGATGCCAAAACCGCCGCCGCCGCGCTTGATATTGCCTTAACCAAACGTGGGCAACATAAGGGGGAGGAAATTCCAATGTGCGGCGTGCCTGCCCATTCTGCCGAAGGTTATTTGGCAAAATTGGTGCGCTCTGGCTTTAAAGTTGCCATTTGCGACCAAATGGAAAGCCCAGAGGAGGCAAAGAAGCGCGGCTATAAATCAATTGTGCGCCGTGAAGTTACAAGGATTATAACCCCCGGAACTTTAACCGAAGAATCCTTGCTTGATGCGCGTTCTAATAATCGCCTTGGGGCGCTGGTTTTTGGTTTAACTGGAATGGATGCTGCGCTTGCATGGGCGGATGTTTCAACTGGTGAATTTGCGGTAACATCGGGCGACCCACAGCGTCTAATTGATGAAGCATCAGGGCTTAATGTCGGTGAAGGGCTTTTACTTGATAGGGATGCAGGGCGTGTTGAAGCCAAATTATTCGGCGCAATTTCAGGCTCAATAAGCCCGCGCCCAAGCCTTAAGGGTGATTATAAATCCTGCGAAAGCCTTTTGCTTAAGGGTTTTAATGTTGCGACTTTATCGGGTTTTGATGATTTTTCGAAACTTGAAATTTCGGCATTGGGCGTGATTTATGATTATGTGCAAAATACCCAAGCGGGTTCTTTGCCCAAATTAAACCGCCCAATTCGGGTTGAAATTGGTCAATTCATGGCAATTGATCCATCAACCCGTATTTCCCTTGAAATTGAAAAAAGCCAAAAAGGCACAAAGCAAGGCAGCCTTTTAAACGCCATTGATTTTACCAAAACCCCACAAGGTGGGCGTCAATTAAATCAAGATTTGGCACGTCCACTTTTTGATATTGCCAAGATTAATGCGCGCTATGATGCAATTTCATTTCTAATTGATAATGAGCGTGCGCTTAATCAAATATCTGACAAGCTAAAAGAAACCCCTGATTTGGCGCGCCCTTTATCGCGTATCGAACTTGGGCGTGGCGGGCCGCGCGATTTGGGGGCAATTGCGCGTGGCCTTAGCGCGGCAGGTGAAATTGCGCTTTTGATTGACAATGCTGCGCCGCAGATTTTATCAAATTCGGCGCGCGTTTGTAATTTACAAAATGTGCCGCAATTGGGCGAAATTTGCGCAATTTTAAAGGCTGCCCTTGCCGATGATTTACCTTTTATTGCCCGTGAAGGCGGTTTTATAAGGCGTGGTTTTGATGCAAGTTTGGATGAATTTGTTACTTTACGCGATGAATCGCGCCGTCTTATTGCCCAATTAACCGCCCAAGTCTCCGAGCTTGCGGGGCAGCCTTTAAAGATAAAATATAATAATATCCTTGGCTATTTTATCGAAGCCACACCAAAACAAGCCCCGCCATTATTAGAAGCGCCATTAAACCAAACCTTCATTCACCGCCAAACTTTGGCAGGAATGGTAAGATTTACCACTAATGAATTAATCGAATTAAATTCAAAAACTGCCCGCGCCCATGAATTGGCACTTTCGCGGGAATTGGAAATCTATGATGAATTATGTGCAAAAATTAGTGCGCAGAACGAAAATATCCAAAGCGTAAATGATGCAATCGCCCGCATTGATGTAACTTCATCAATGGCACAAATGGCAAGTGAATTTAATTGCGTGCGCCCAAAATTGCGCAATGATAAAAGTTTTAACGCCAAAGCGGCACGTCACATTGTGGTTGAGGCAAGCCTTAAAAAATCTGGCGGCATATTCACGGGGAATGATTGTGTCTTAGATGGTGAAGGCCATCAAGGCGCACGAATTTCCCTTATTACTGGCCCGAATATGGCGGGTAAATCAACCTTTTTGCGGCAAAATGCGGTTTTGGCAATTTTGGCACAGGCGGGCGGCTTTGTTCCTGCGCAATCTTTTGAATTTGGCCTTATTGATAGGGTGTTTTCACGGGTTGGCGCATCCGATGATTTGGCATCAGGGCAATCAACTTTCATGGTTGAAATGGTCGAAACGGCGGCAATTTTAAACCGTGCATCTGATAAATCATTGGTCATTTTGGATGAAATTGGGCGTGGCACGGCAACTTTTGACGGCCTTGCAATCGCCTGGGCGGTTACAGAGCATTTATATAATATCAACAAATCGCGCACGCTTTTTGCCACGCATTATCACGAATTAACCGCGCTTTCGAATACATTCGAAGGGCTTTCAAACCTTTCACTAGAAGCCAAAGATTGGAATGGGGAGCTTATTTTCCTTCACAAAGTTATCGAAGGGGCTGCTGATAGATCATATGGCGTTCACGTTGCCAAAATTGCAGGTCTGCCACCAATTGCGGTAAATCGGGCGCGCGAAATCTTGGATATTTTGGAAGATTCCAATGCAAAAAAAGATAATTTGATTGATGATTTGCCACTATTTAATGCAAATCCAAGCCAAAATATAATCAAAATAAAATCCAAGGTTGAAGAAATAGTTGAAAAAATCGATCCTAACGATTTGACCCCAAAACAAGCGCTTGAATTAATTTATGAATTAAAATCAATAAAATAGCGCTATTTTACCTGTTTAATTTATTAAAATCTCATTAAAATAAAGATAAATTTTTATCCATAGATTTTATTTGATTTTATGTTTTACAAGTTAAAGTAGTGTGATTATGAAAATTATAGACACACTCTTCAAAAGCTATTTTCCCAAAGCAAAACGCGAGATGGATGATACTGTCCGTATGGATATGGTGTTACATAATTTATCTGGCTTTTCACATGGTATCTTAGTTGCACGTTTGCTTATGTGCATTGGTGTCTATTATTATATTGGCATTGTTCCAGCAATTATTACCTTTATCGGCTTTGAGGCCGCGCGTCAGGTTACTGATAATCTTCTTACATGGGTAAAAGAAAAATTAGTAAAAAAAGAAATATCGCTTAAAGCTGCCGAAAATATACTAATTATAGATCCATTGTTGAAAGTTATCGGCGTTGGAATTGTTTTTACTTTTTTAAATAAAAGCACAAATCACAATGCACATGATGCGTCATACCTTCTTCTTTTTGGCAATCTTGCGCTGCAAATCTATCAAAATTCAAATTCAATGAAATTGTCATTAGCGGCAGTATTATCATCCATTTCATTAATTTTCGCGCACATTATTAATGATGATATAGCAAATATTGATGTGGCTTCTTATGTTGCGCCGGTTTTATTTTCCTTATTGATGATTGCCCTTTCATTGCTTTCATATCGTGACCGCAGGCGTGGTTTAGATATACGCAAAGAAATGCTTGATAAAACTTCAAGATTACAAGATTTACTTTCAGAGCAAGAAAAAGAAAAAATTACCGGTCAAAATGTTGAACGCCTTGCCAAAGTTGGACGCTTTTCTTGGATATTTAAAGGGGGAAAATATTGGTCCCCTGGCGCATATTCCGCTTTAGGTTTTGAAGAAGCAAAAGCACCACCTTCAAATGAAGATTTCCTTGAACGTATTTATGAAGGGGATCGCGATAATTATGTGAAAAATCTAAAATTTGCGCGCGAAAATGCAACTGCTTTTGAATTTGGTTTCAAAATTAGAGGCCATAATGGCGAATTAAAACATGTATTTTCACATGGCGCGCCAATTTTAGATAGTGATGGCAAAACCATTGGCTTTGACGGAATTGTTGTTGATCAAACCCATGCCGCAAAAGCATTGGATTCACTTGAAAGCGCCAAAGAATTATTGAACCTTGCACTTATTAATGGTCGTTCGGTTGTTTTGGAACATGATTTAGAAAAAGGTTCTATTCGTGGTTATGGCGCGCTTGATATTTTTGATTTTGCGCAAGATGATGACCCAAAACATTTAGAAGATAAAGTTATGCGCTGTCTTGGTCGCCGCGATACACATATTGTGTTTGGTGCGATGGGCCGCGCCGAAGCGTCTGGCGAAATACAATATGCAGAACATAGAATTGTTCACTCTGATGGCGAAGAATTAAATGTTCGCGTTGCAATGGGTATAGAGGGTTCACTTGAAAATGGAAAAGGGCGCTTAATAAGCATTACAACCGACATTACCGAAGAAGTAAAACGTCGCCGTGAACTTGCAAATGCATTACATGAAAGCCAAAGGGCAAGCCGCGTTAAATCAGAATTCTTGGCAAATATGAGCCATGAAATAAGAACCC
>JAPUEP010000117.1 GCA_027492515.1 Hyphomonadaceae bacterium | reverse complement strand
ATCATTGTATATATAAAGAATAATGCATAGCCACTTGCCAAAGCCTGTGCAGTTACACCCATTTTTTTTCCTGCTGCTTCAAAAGAGCCAGCGCCTAAATGCGTGAAATGCGGGGTTAAAATTGCCATAATACCCGTATGCGATGCATGTGCCGCTGCTTCAACAATGCGCCCACTTAAGGCAGCTACAATTTTTCCGGGCAGGGCATAAAGAGAAGTGAAAAGCGCATATTGGGTTGCGGTAAAGCCCGCCTTGGTCAGGCTTGAAATATAAACGATAAAGACAGTTCCCGCGAAACTTGCTGAAATATTATCAATACCGATTGCAAACCATAATGAAGGTTGAATGCCCAAGCTTGCCAAATATGGCGTATTAAGATTTCCAAAATAGCAAATTGCCAAAAACCCAACATGTGACAATGGTTGCGAGAATGCCCCGAAAATAAGACATTTAAAAATGCCAAAGCGCATCACGCCCCAACCTGCAAGACCTGCACCAAAAGCGGTAACTATAACCCCGAAAATCTTTTGTGCAGTCGCAATTTCAGCTTTTGTATAACCTGCATCAAGATACATTGCGCCAGCGATATTTAATAGGAATTCTGTAAGGCGATATACGCAAATGAAAACCAAAATTGTTGTGGCAACACCTTTGAAACGTGTGAAATAATCTTCAAGTGGTGCAATGAATGCCGAATAAAAATATGCAGATGGTTTGGTGCGGAATTTCGGTAATGGTAATGCAGTTACAAAAATTATCGTTAGGCCAACTACGGCATAGGCAACTTGCTGCCAAATACCAAATGGCTTGGCATCAAAAGATTTTTGCATTGCCTCAAGGCCACCATAAATTTTGCCAACAATCCAAACGATTGGCTCAACACGACCACCAAGGCCAGCCGCAAGGAAGCAAGCACCAATTGCCAAGAATAGAAGCCGCAAAACCCATTCAACAGATTCAAGCATAGGGCGCGATTTAATATCAGCGGGGGCAACCCAACGCGGCGTTGGCGGAACTAATTCGCGCGGTGCAAAAATAGTTGCAATGATTGGTAAAATCATAAAGGCACCCATTGCCGCATATGCAATTCCCCAACCCTTATGGGAATAAACATTACCATTGAAATATTGGGCAATATAAAGCGGAATAGCACCAGTAACTACAAAGGCAATTCGATAGCCCCATTGATACATTGCAGTTAAAACACCCAATTTATCTTTATCTTCAGAAACCTCAATACGCCATGCATCCACTGCAATGTCATGGGTTGCACCTGTAAAGGCAAGCAATGCAGTTAAAGTTGCAAAAAGTGGGAATTGTTTATCAGGCTCAAGCATTGATAAGATAAACAAAAATACCATTGCCAAAACTTGTGTAAGGATAATCCACGAACGACGACGCCCAAGCATTTTGTCCAAAACTGGAAGGGCAATACGGTCAACCAATGGTGCCCATAGGAATTTTAAAGCGTAAAATAAAGTCGCCAAGCCCAAAAGCGAAAGAATAGTAAGTGAAACCCCTGCATCGCGCATCCAAGTTCCCATTGTGAAACCTGTGCCAGCCAAAAGGTTTGGCATGCCCGCAGAAAAGCCAAGCCCCAACATTACTAATGATGATTTTTCAAAAAATGTCGCTAGTGACGTTTTATGTTCTTTATTCTTGTTATCGCTCATGTGTGCCGCTCTATGTCTCTTTGCTGCGTTGATTGAAACGCACAAGTTTTTAATATTGCTTTTGTGATACAATGTAACGAGTTTTTATAAATCGCAAGATGAAAAAGTGTTTTTAAATCATACTTTTCGCTTTATGATTTGAGAATGTTATGATGGTTTACAGCGCCAAACAAAATTTTCAATCGCATTAGAATTAATCTCGCTGGCAAATTCTTTGTAAACTGCGGCTTCTTGTGCCTTGATTTGTGCGCCGCAAGTTTTGCGCGGGATTTTATCGGTCATGCTTTTTAATTTTTCAAAGCGCTCACTATCAAGGGCAATACGTTTTTGACTATAAGTATTGGTTTTGGGATCAAAAATAGAAACAAAAAGCGCGCGTTCTTTATCACTTGGGCGTAGCCGTACAAGCTTGCTGTCGCTTTCAATATATTGTGTGCGCCCCATAAGGCACGATGTATTTTGTGATAATCTAAAATTCAAAGTATTTTCAAAACTACTTGTATCAGTTTGAAATTTTTGGGATGCAGTATTGTCAAAATTGCAAGAATATTTTGCGCCCAAATTGGCATCCTTTAATAATGTATCATCATCATTTGCAGATGATTTATCATTTGCATTAGGCGCAATCTCCAATTGGTTATTATTGCTATTGGGTTGTGCACCAGTAATTTCTTGGGCAATTTCGTTTGAAATTTTTACACTGTTTGAATTATCTTGTTTTTGAAATTTTGTTTTCCAAATAACAAAACCTGTGCCGCCAAAAATTGCCGCAAATATGAAAATTGCAAACATTGTAATTGGTGTTTTTGAATTTGTGATGGCCTTTGGCTTTAATGCCATAAAGAATACAAAGCCAAGCGTTGCAATAAGTATTGCGCTTATTGCGAAAATTATGATTTTTAAAATTTCAATCTGCGACTTTAAATTTTGCTTTGTGCTTTCAATTTCTTGTTGATTGGCAATAAGGCTTTGTTTTGTGGTTTCGGAATCAGTGATTAATTGGTGAAGTTTTTCTTGGGCAATTTCTGCTTCGGCGGTGGCTTTTTGCCCTGCGGATATACATTTATCCTCAATGATGGGAACAGATACGCCATTTGATTTAAGGAAATTTGCAACAATTTTTGCGGAGATTGCAAAAGAATAAGTGCCATTTTGGGTGTCGCGCCATGTATTCACACCAATAACACGGCCACATTCATCAACCAAAGGCCCGCCACTATTACCGCCGCTTATTTGTGCTGAATGGTTTATGGTTTCAACTTTTTCGCCATTCGGGCTTTGGTTTACGTAATTTGAAACTGTGCCTTCAAAAGCCTCGGGGCGTGATGGTGAAAGTATTTGGTCGGTTTGGCGCTGATAAACATCATCAACTACACCAGGATAACCCAAGGCATAAACCCCAATTTCAGAATCAGCGCGCGATAAACTAAGCGGCAGGGGAACATAATTCCCCTCTGGCACATAAAGTAGGGCAATATCGGCCTGCTTATCAATAGCTTTGATTTGCGCTTTTAATCTTTTTGCTTCGCCATTGGGGCCAATGGATAATATGATTGGTTGGGATAAAGTATCATATTGGCTTATTACGTGGTAATTTGTAATTACAAGATTTTTCCCAATCGCAAAGCCAGAACCCGTGGACATAAAACCCTGTCCCGTTTCATCAAAACCAATTAGTGCAATTCGTGGAACGCTTCTTTTGGCGGCATTAATATCTGCCTTTGCACTATTAAATAGTCCAAATGCACAAAATAATATTACAAATAAATGCCCAAGTTTCTTTATCATATTGCCCCCGCAATTATATTATCTCTTGATACTATAATTTAGGCAAATATATGGCAATTAGGCATGGTTTTTAATATTCATATTATTTTGTACAGGCTTTGCCCATTTAGTAAGAATATTTGACAATGCATTTGCATCAAGTGGTTTGGTTATGAAATCATCCATACCTGCGGCAATACATTGGCGTCTATCTTCTTCCATTGCCGCCGCCGTAAGGGCGATAATTGGCAATTGACTATATTCACCGCCAAGGCCGCGTATTTTGCGCGATGCATCTAAACCATCCATAATAGGCATGTGGAAATCCATGAATACCAAATCATAAGGTGTGGTTTTAACGGCTTCTAATGCTTCATCGCCATTGGCAACGCAAACCACATCACAGCCATTGCGTTCAAGAAGGCTTTTCGCCAATAGGGCATTAATGCGATTATCTTCGGCAAGTAAAACACGCGTTCCAATATGTGATTGCGCCCAATTTGCACGCTCATCATTGGCGGCAATTTCATTGCGAATTTCACTAATGCGATCTTTAAGGGCAAGGCCAATTCGCTCAAGTAGTGAGCCGATTCTTAATGGCTTTATAAGATAGGCGAAAATGCCCTTTTCGCGATATTCTTCAATTAATTGGCGATGCTCTTGACCGATAAGGGCGACAATTGGAATATTTAGGTTAAAGAATTCATGCTGTTCATTTTTTGCAAATTCGGCATCAAGCAAAATTACATCAAAACCAGCAAGATTTTCAAAATTTTCAATCTTGCTTATGATGGTTTTATATGATGATAAATTGGTTTTAATGGCATCAAATAAAATATCTGAATTGGTGGCAATGCCAATTTTTTTGCCTTTAAGTTTTGCCGAATAATTTATTGCGGGTTCAACAATTTCGAATGGAATTTCCACATAGAATATGGTGCCGCCACCCTCACGCGGCATGATTGCAACATCGCCGCGCATTGCATTTGCAAGTTTTTTTACAATTGCAAGTCCAAGACCTGTACCACCATACTCACGCGTATGTGATGAATCTGCTTGTGCAAATTCGTCGAAAATAGCTTTTGTTTTATTTTCTGGAACACCAATGCCAGTATCTTCAACTTGAATGCGTAAAATACCATTTGAATTTGCTTTAATTCGCAAGATTACCCCGCCTTCTGGCGTGAATTTAACGGCGTTTGAGGTAAGGTTTAAGATAATTTGACGAAGGCGCCCATCATCGCCGCGAACTTTGCGCGGAATTGGGCCATTAGTACAAACGGCTATTTCAAGACCTTTTTCATGCGCCTTGGGTGAGCATATTTCAGCAATAGATTGCAAAGTGTGAATTGGGTCAAATTCAATTGATTCCAATTCAATTTTGCCGCTTTCGAGTTTTGCGTAATCCAAAATATCATTAAGCAGGCCTAATAAATGTTGACCGCTATCTTCAACGGCTTGAAGGTATGAACGCTGTGCAGGGTTTAATTCTGAAAGCCCCAAAAGGCCTGCCATACCCAAAATTCCGTTCAATGGCGTTCGTATTTCATGGCTTAGTGTTGCAAAAAGCATGGTTTTGGCACGGGCGGTTTCATCGGCATCTGGCCTGAAAGTGCCAATAATTTCGCCATTATCACTTTCACGAATATTCCAGCCATGACTATTTTCAAGCCAAGGTGCGAATTTGCCAATTTCGCCTTTATCGCCAAAACGCTTTGTGGCAATTGAATTTGAAGCGCGAATTTTGCCATTTTTGGCCATTATTATCGTTGCTTCTGGAAAGTCTTCTATGCTTATTTGAATATTGCTCATGGGGATATAATCGCATAGATAGATTGATAAAATTTAAAAGGGGCAGAAAATTGACTTCGCTTACCATTTCTAACGAATTAAAGACTTCGGCAAAATCACAAAAAATTGAAGCGCTTATCAATAGCGAACCGAAACGCTTAAGTAATTTTTGTAAAGAAATTGGCGATTTGGTGTTTGATTTTTCAAAATCAAATATTTCGCAATCGCAATTAGATATGATGATTGATTTTGCCAAATCAAAAAAAGTTGAAGAAATTCGCGCTAAAATGTTTGATGGCGATGCCATAAATCTTACTGAAAACCGCGCGGTTTTACATTTTGCCCTAAGAAATCCGAAACGTGAATGGAATGCCAAAGGCGCACCCCAAAGCGAAAAAATGCGCCAAGATATGGAAATTGCCAGCAGTTTTGCCCAAAAAATCTATGATGGCAGCATAAAAACTAAATATGGCGCACCTTTTAAAAATATTATTCATATCGGAATTGGCGGCTCTGATTTGGGGCCACGCCTTGTTTATGAAGCACTAAAACCATTCAATCATAATGGCCCACAAATTCGCTTTTGCGCAAATATCGAACCAACTGAATTTAGATATGCAATTGATGGTTTAGATCCAAAAGAAACATTGGTGGTTTGCGTTTCAAAAACCTTTACCACAATTGAAACACTTACAAATTTAAACCTTGCCCGTGAATGGTTACAGGCGGGAATTGGTAAAGATGATATGGCGCATTTGGTCGCCATTTCAGCCGCACCAGACAAAGCAATGGCGCAAGGTTTTGCCCAAGATAGAATATTTGGTTTCGAAGAATGGGTTGGTGGTCGATATTCGCTTTGGTCATCGGTTGGTCTTTCGCTTGAAATGGCCTTTGGGCGTAAATTCATGGAAGAATTACGCGATGGCGCGCGCCTTATGGATGAACATTTTGAAAGCGCGCCAATTGCCGAAAATATTCCGTTTTTAGGTGGGTTAATAGGATATTGGAACCGCGCAGTTTTGGATTATGAAAGCCGCGCAATAATTCCATATGCTGCGCGCTTAAAATTATTACCGCAATTTTTGCAACAATTAGATATGGAATCAAATGGCAAGGCGGTTTCGCGTGATGGCGGTGATGTGAAATATTCAGGCCCAGTGGTTTGGGGCGCAGAGGGCACAAATGCCCAACATGCATTCTTTCAACATCTTCATCAAAGCCCAATTGTAACACCATTGGAATTTATCCTAATCCTTGATGATGGCCTTGAATATGATGCATCACGTCAATTAACTCTTGCCAATGCATTGGCGCAATCAGAAGGTTTGATGCGCGGCAAAAGCCTTGAAGCAGTTTCACAAGAAATGCGCGCAAAAGGCGCAAGCGAAGAAGAAATCAAAAACATCGCACCACACCGCGTTTTTAGTGGCAATCGCCCAAATATTGTAACCTTACTGCAAAAACTTGATGCATTTAATTTTGGTGCGCTTTTGGCATTCTATGAACATAGATGTTTTGTTGAGGGCATATTGTTTGACATTAATTCATACGACCAATGGGGCGTAGAATTGGGCAAAGTTATTGCCTTGGAAATTAATCAAGACATTGAAAATGGCCCAAGTGAAAAGCGCGATTTGGCAACCAAAAACCTTATTGAAATTATTCGTAAGGGAAAATGACCGTGATATTTGCAATTTTAATTGGACAAATTTGTAATTCGCATTAACCTTTATTTTCCAAATCAGCATAGCCAAAAAGCATCTGGAAGGTAGGGAGCGAATCCGTGATTTCAAAAAAACTTTTTGACGGCAAAGTTTGCAGAAGAAGTGCAATTATTTCAACACTGGGTGCATCATGTTTTTTGACTGCACAGGCGAATGCCAAAACCTTCGGTATCTTTGGTTCAAATAAAGATAATTTCAAAGATGCATTTGATGCCTGTATGGGCGTGCCAATGGCGCAATTCGTTAATACAAAACTTCGCGCCTTCGATAAAAGTGAAATTGATATAAGAATGGCCTATCCACTTGTTGCCGATGGTAGATGGCCAATAATAATATGTTCAGTTGATGATAATGCCGACCCGATATCATATGATTTGATGGTTGGAACAATGGCGGCAAAGGGATATTTTGTAATTTTGGTTATGCCGTCGGATGTGACGCCGCCAAATTCAAAAACCTCTAAAATTGCGAATAATACGCGCCGCGCACAACAAGTTCGCTTTACTTTAGATAAAATATACGATGTAACCAGCATACTTGGCGATGTTCAAAAGCGCATTGATTTTGACACAATTGGCATTGCAGGTCATGGGGAAGGCGCGTGGACTGCGCTTGAGTTGATTGGCTGGAACCGGATGCTATTGCCAAATTCAGATTTGGCAGATGGGCGAATTCGCGGCGCATATTCACTTATGCCAACGCCTGTTTCACAAGATGAAGAAGCTAATAATAATCAAAGGCGCCAAATTATTTATGGTCGCACGATGATTGCAGGTGATTTAGATTCTTTTCCAGAACCGCCACCAGGTTCGGGTGTAATCGGCCTTAATCTTCCTTCAAAATCATCAGGATTTGGCGGGCTGCTTGGGCGTATTCGCGGAAAAAAACGTGAAGAAAAAAGGCATGATGAACCGCCGCAACGTGAAATCCTTGCAACTGCGTGTGTTGCCGCAGGATATTTCTTTGATTGGAGCCTAAAGGGCAAAAAAGACAAATTCAATGAAATATTATCAATGAATGGCAAGGAAATTCCAACAATTGGAAAGAAAATTCGCGTTGTTCGTGCATAATTAGTATCAAATTCTTGATTATTTGCAGGCTATGCGCTTTTTTTTTCATATTGCCACTTAAATTTGTTTAGTTTCAGTATTAATTATAAGGGAATTTGATTTCACTTATAAGGAAATTGGGAGATAGTGATGGCAATTGGCGATAATATTGGTGATACAAAAACAGATGATTCAAAAATCGCCGATGTTGCATCTTTGAATTTACCGGTTGCAGAATCAAAAACACTTCCTGCGATAGTTGCAAATAAAGCTGAGCTTGAAAAAATTCGCTCGCAAATTTCACTTGATGATCGTGCATCAATTGCAACATTTGGTGATAGTGCACAGCGTAATGTCGTTGCTTATGCTGATAAAATTCTTTCGCAAACTAAGAATAAAGACACTGGCGATACTGGCAAATTATTGGTTGATATTATCGCCAAGGCGAAAGGTCTTGACCCTGCTGCTGTGCAGAAAAAAGGTTTCTTTGGAAAGCTTTTTGGCGGTGCGCGCGCCGAAATGGAAAAATTCAAAGGCCGCTATGAAGATGTTGCAAGCCAAATTGATTTTATCGCCCTTGAACTTGAAAAACGCAAAGATGGCCTAAGACGCGATATTGCGGTTTTGGACGATTTACACGAACAAACCGCAGGTTCAATCGCACAACTTGCCGCCTATATTGAGGCAGGTGAAGAATTTGCCAAAGAAATGCGCGAAACCCGCCTTCCTGAATTAAAACAAATCGCTCAGCAGGCTGCACTTGATGGCGATGGCCTAATCGAAGCACAAACCTATAAGGATGCAGAGCAGGCGCTTGATAGGCTTGAAAAACGTGTTTTCTATTTAAAACAAGCACGCCAAGTTGGTATTCAGCAATTACCACAAATTCGTATTGTTCAATCAGGTGATGAAACTTTGATTGAATCATTACAAGCATCAACGCGCCTTACAATTCCATTGTGGAAACAAAAAATGGTTTTGGTTTTGGGCTTGCGCCGTCAAGAAGATGCGCTTGAAATGCAAAAAGCGGTTACAGATGCCACAAATGAAATGTTGCGCCAAACAAGTGCAATGATGAAAAATCAAGCCATTGCAATCGAAGAACAATCGCAACGCGGCATTATCGATGTTGAAACTTTGGAACAGGCAAATCGTGACCTTATCGAAACCATTTCAGGGGTTCTAAAAACCCAAGAAGAGGGGCGCGTTAAACGTGCGCAAATCGAAGTTCGTATGGGCGAAATGACCGAAGAATTACGCCAAGCATTAATCGCGGCAAATAAAGTATAAAATGCCAATATTTTTTCGCCGACGCAGCCAAGAATTAGCAAATATGCCACCAAAAGAGGCGCGAAATAGGCGCATCTATCGTGCGATTTGCATTATAAATTCTATGTTTTGGATGGCGTGTTTGGGTGCGTCTGGCTTTAATTATGATTTTCGTTGGTTTGCGTTTTTATTTGCCGCTGTCCCTTGGGTTTTATTTGGTGCAATTGCGGGGCGTTCAAGGCCAATAGATGTTGAAGATAATAATTATTTTAAACCGCAAATTGATACTGAACCAAAAAGTGCGGCATTGCCACCACCTGAAATGCATGTGAAAATTCTTGATGATGCCCAAAATTATATTGAGCAAATAAAATCTGCGGCAAATGTTGCAACCGGTCAATTGGGTGCAAGTTTACGTGAAATGGTGAATTCACTTGAAAAGGCAAAAATGGCCTTGTTAAAATCGCCTGAAAAATTGTCACAAATTCAAAGGCTTTTCACTTATTACACACCTGAAACTGCGAATTTGCTTGTTGCGCGTGGTAAAGCTGCGAGTGCGGGGGATGCCCAAAGGCTTGGTGAAATTGATGAAATGCTTGGCAAACTTGAAATTGCCTTTTCACAATTTAATTCTAAAATGGATGGCGATGACGGTCGTTCGGCAGATATTGATATGAAATTATTATCACAATCACTAGAACAAGACTTCGGAAAAATTGAGAGCAAGAAATAATGAGAAATCCGTGGGAAAGACGACCAAAGACTTGGGATGAAGTATGGGAACGCGCAAAGTCGCCAAAAGTATTTCCTCAATTGATTATGGCGTTTCTTATCGCCGGAATGCTTGGTTTTAATCCTTGGATTTTGTTTGGTATGTCTTTTTGGGTTTTTGGCGCGCTTGGCCTTACCGAACCAAAAAGAAAGTACAAAGAATTTTACGAAGAAGAACAAGAATATTGGCAAAAAAAGCAAAATGACCCATTCGTTCCAGAAGTTAAAACTATTGAGAACCAACAACCAATAACACCAGTTTCAAAAATCCTTGCTGATGCAGAAGATGATATTGATGCAATCAAAGCCGCAAGTCATGTGGCATCGGGCGAATTGGGTGACAATCTTCGCGACATGGTGAATGTCCTTGATAAATGTTCACAAGACTTAAAACAACATCCAGAGAAATTTAGTCAGGTTCAGCGTCTTTTCACTTATTATGTGCCATCTACAAATACTTTAATAAAAGCGCGAGGTAAGGCGGCGGCAATTGGCGATAATAATAAAATTGCCGAAATCGATAATATGATTGGTCGCCTGAAACTTGCATATCAAGAATTTGCGGCAAAAATGAATGGCGAAGATAGTAGATCTGTTGATATCGATTTAAAGCTTTTAGAACAATCACTTGCCCAAGATTTACCACTAGAAATGCGTATTAAAGATAAGATTTAAATCATTTCTTGAAATAGATTATATTTGGCGTAGTATAATATCATGACCCAAACAATTGAATCAGGTGCGCAGCTTGCGCTTCATGCTATGCGACGCGCTTCATTGCGTGATGGTACGTCATGCCCTGTGAATACTGAAAAAGTGGTTGCGGCTCAATTGGCTATGCGTGCCTTTGCGCAAATTTTGCTTGAGGGTGGTCGTAAACTTCACCTTGGTGAAGTTGGTGCTTTAGATGCCACACCAGATGAGCGTACGATGCTTAATGTCTTATCTTCTGCCCAAAATGATGACCGCGAGGCTTTGATTGCCGCGCTTAGGTGGCTTCTTGGGCGTGAGCCAAGTGATGGTATGATTGAATGTGCCCGATCTGCTGCCTTTGCATTTGCCGCCGTTGGATGGACATGGGGCAAGCCCGAAGTCAAACGTGCGCCAGAGCCTTTATATGGCATGAAGCCTGTTCGCGCCGTCGATTAATTATTGGGCCGGAACAATTGGCGCGGCAGGTTTTGGCGCAATTGGACTACAGCTTTTAAGCATGGCATCAATTTGACCATTGCCAGGCGCAAGAATAACTTTTTTGCCGCCTGCGCCCGTCATCATTAAATTGCCATTTGCACGCATGACGCCCAAAATTTGTTTGGTTTCAAGTGGTCTTTGTCCGCTATTTATTTCATACGTATTTGATGCCGCACTAAAAGCTAAATCGGCAGTTGCAGACCCAGTGCTTGAATCAAAAATAATTTTCGCAGCTTTTCCATCCGCAGGGGCAGGAAGGCCAGAAACGCCAATTGAAACCCCGCCAGATGGCCTGCAAGTAAGCGATGCAAGTGCGCCGCCTGCTCCATATGGTGATGCAATACGTGTTGGTGATGTTTGACGCCAGGCGCCTGAAACTGGTGTTTGCGTTTGCGCTGGTGGCGTCGCAGTTGGAACAACATGATTTATTGTAAGTTCACCACTTAGGAAATTATATGCGGCAATTGTTTGTAAATTTTCACCTGATTTTGATTTAGGTGTGGTTTCGCAAAATCCCGATAAGGTGAATGATTTTGGTGCATTACCAATATTCATATTTAGTGATTTAAGCGCATTTGGAACAATTGTTACTTTATCATGCGCAACATCGATAATAATTGCCTTGGAGGTGCAAGGCGCGCCATTTGTTTGACCCGAAACTAAAATGAAACGTTCTTTGTAATTTGGTTGCGATGATTGAACACCCAACAGACGCAAAATTTGTGGCGCGCCTTCATTCGGTTCATCATTTGATGGCTTTTCATTTTTAACAAGGTCGATTGCAGGCTTTGCAGGAATTGGGAAAATTTGTTTTCCATCAATTGTGGCAATTGATCCATTCTCATTAGAGCGGATTTCAAAAATACCTTTTGGAGTTAAGAATTGGTTTGGCGCAAGCTCTGGCATTTGTGTGCCAAAGCTGATTAAATCAACAAAAGCTGCGCCTTTGCTGGTTTCATGGCCATCTTTGCGCATTGATGATAAAATCGCGCTTCCTGTTTCTTTGCCGCGTGTGAAATTAAGTACCAAACTTTTATAAAAATCTTTGTTTGGTGCGGGTGCAAATGTTCTTTTTAGTCGTTCTTTATCGATTGGCGTGAATGCAAATCTTGCCTCAAAACCTTCGCCAACATTTGCATATTCAACATTGGTTTCATAACCATTACGCTCACCAAGGTTTTTGTATTCATCGATAACTTGTTCAACGCTAAGATTGGTTGAAATGGGCTCAACACCTTCCATGGGCGATGCCCATAATGTTTGTGGGCCAATTGTGGTTAAGGCTGCGTCATGTGTTGGGTTGGTGCCTTGGTTTTTTAAATCTTCAATCGGTGGTTTAAAGCGTAGATATGGTAATGTTATGCCGCCAATGAAAAACCCCATAACAAAGCAAAATGCGCCAAACAAAAACAAGACACGCAAACTTACACTTGGCCCGTGAATGTCACTTGCCTTGACGTTTAATGTATCTGTTTTGCTTTTATCGACCATATTTTTTCCAATATGGTATGTTTTGCAGTGATTTCCCTAATGTATGGTAACTAAAATATTAATTAATGCAGTTTTTGTGATATTTATATTAATTAACGACGAACCGAACTCTTAGTACATAGTCTTTAAGGCAAAAACTTGGTATATTTGGTTCAATTGAAATTAGTTTAGCGTTTTTTATACCGCTTTCGACAAGTTTTCCAAACTCTCTATTTGGTATGGATGCTAAAATTCTAATGTTAGTTGGTAGATTGTTATCGCCAATGTCAAATATTGCAATTGTTGAAGCGAAATTATATTGATGTATCATGTAATCTGAAAAAAAGATTTGATATTTGTATTTTATTTTATTTTCACATATTTTTTCATTTTTTGTTTCTTCAGTATTTGTATAATCACTTTCTTGGGTATTTATTTCATCATTTATTCTTTTGTCATATTCAGTTGAGATTTTTGACGAGTTGAAAATTTGTGTCGAATAAGCGCCTATCAAAGTGTCCCAAGCCATTAGTCCAAAATATAAACTGTCTTGCGAATTTTTTTTGGGGCCGTAAATCTTTCTAGCTCTTCTGATATCAGCCAAAGCATCAGCCCATGTTCTTTTATATAAAGGAGTGTTTTCATCTGAAAGCAATTTGCCATTTTGGGGCAGACTAGTACTGTTTGCACTACGTAAATTTGCGACAAATGTAGATGTCCCGCGAAGTGAATATCCCAAAAACAAATATCTATTTTGTGATGTAACGTCATTGGGGTAAGCGATGAAAATAGATTTTACCAAATCATTTGAATATTTTGATAGGTTTGCCCAATCATTTTGTTTGGAATAATAAATTGATAAATCATAATTTATTCGCACGGCATATTCAGAATTTTCAAAATCAAGCGGTAGTTTTTTAACCGCATTTTCAAGCAGCTTTACAGTTGATAATTTGTATTTTTCATTATCTTTGCCTTCAACCGCAAATAGAGATATCGCGTAAATTGCTTCTACTTGTTTCATATCTGAATTTACGGCTAAATTGGGATTGTCTTGCAATAATTTTAAAGTTGTTGAAATTGGCGTATATGCATTTATATCATCATAATTCTGAATGTATAAATTTGCTAAATCAAAGCCAATTTTGGCAATGTATGGGTTTTTAGGATCAAGATCTCTTTTGGCATTTGTGAATGCAATTTCGCCTAATTCAATTGCTTTTTTAAAATCCCCCGTGTCCGCAGCAGCCTCATAGTTTGAAATATCAGTTTTCGGGTCTGCATTTGCTATATTTGGATTTAATAATACGGGGGAAAGCAATGATATGACGCTTAAATAAAAAAACTTTGTTTTTATTGCCATAATACACCCCGCAAATATTTATGATGGGAAAGTATCTATGAATTCTTTTTTTGTTTCAAGTAAAGATTGCATATTTTTTAAATTATTATATTCACCCTTCCACTGATATTCTGGAAAGCGTAAATCAAGATAAGACAAGGCGCATGCAATTGAAATGTTTCCCATGTTCAATTTATCGTTTTCGATATTTTTTACTTGGCTTTCGGCAAAAGCTAATGTTCTTTCTAAATTATCTTGCCATCTTTTAATCCAAGATTGGGATTTTTCACCGTCAGGGCGTAATTGTTCTAATCGAATTTTTACTGCGGTTTCCATTATTGCATCGCCAATATTTTCAATGCGGCGGGTTTCAAGTTCATCATTGCCATAAAGGCTTTCACCTTGACCTAATTTATCAATATAGGCGCAAATTAGTGGTGAATTTGATACTGCTGTCCCATTATCAAGAACCAAAGATGGCACTTGCGCAATTGGGTTAGCTGCGAGTAATTCGGGTGGGTTTTGCAGTGGTGTGGCTTCTATTTCATTTGTTTGTGACAAAAGTCCCTTAAAGCGGATTGCAATTCTACATTTGCGGGCAAATGGGGAAGCGTGGCTGTAAAATAGTTTCATTGCTTATCCTTGGGTTTGTAAAATATTGTAAGAATTCGTGGTCATATTTGCGTTTTTTTGCCGCTTTATTGGCTTTCAAAAAATAATATAATGATTATGTTAGTTATGAAAGGGAGTTTTAAATGGATATTGCAACACTTACACAAAAAATGAGCGAAAAAGCAGGTAGCGCACCAGCATTAGATCGCACAGTTAAGTTTGATTTTGGTGATGAAGGCGTGATTTTCGTTGATGGCTATAATAATAATGCCGTTAGCAATGAAAGTGGCGACGCCGATTGCACAGTTGTTGTTACTATTGCTGATTTTGTTGATATGTATAAAGGCGATTTGAACCCTATGAATGCGTTCATGGGCGGTAAATTAAAAGTTTTAGGCGACATGTCAGTTGCGATGAAATTGCAATCATTATTGGGTTAAAATGTCATGGATTTGGTTATGGATCCATTGGTTGCCAAACTCAATAATATTGAGATTGCATATATAGATGGGCCGCCAAATGCCAATAATGGAAAATCGGTAAAAATTCGTGCTGGCTTTATTGAAAAGCCAGCCGAAATTCCGCTTAGGGGAAGTTTCATAATCGTCCCAGGCCGTAGTGAATATATTGAAAAATATGCCGAGACTATATTGGAACTAACAAAGCGCGGTTATAATTGCCTTTGTGTTGACCCACGTGGTCAGGGTTTCTCCGATAGAATTGGCAAAGAATATTGGTATGGCGATATCGATAATTATGATAATTCATCACTTCATATCGCCGCTGCAATAAAATATTTTGATAAAAAATTAGTTGGGAAAAGATTTTTTATTTCCCATTCAATGGGCGGCATGATTGTTTTAAATGGCCTTATTGATGGTGTTTTTGGAAAAATTGACGGGGCAATATTTAACACCCCAATGTGGTCATTCCCACCAAATTTTGTAATCCGAAGCTTGATTTATTCATTATGTGCCTTTGGCTATAAAGGCATTACAACACCAAGTTTTGAGGTTAAATGGCGCGCTGGTGATTATTATAATAATAAAGTTACAAGCGATAAAAAAAGATATGCACGTAATAATGCGCTTATGCTTAAAACACCAAGATTACAAATCGGCGGCCCAACAAATGGCTGGTTTTTGAGGCTTTCAAGACTTTTCGTAAATTTAGCGATGAAAATATAAATAAAGTTAAATTGCCAATTTTAATTCTTCAAGCTGGAAAAGAAAGTTTGGTTGATAATATTGGTCAAACGCAAATTTCAAAGAAACTACCTAATGCAATGTTGCGTGTGTTCGATGAAGGAAAACACGAATTATTAGTTGAAAGCGATGAAATACGTGCCGAAATTTGGTACGAAATTGATCAGTTTTTGAATAAGCAAAAATAAAAACGCCCCCTTGCGGGGGCGTAATATATTATATTGATTTCCAACTACCGTCAGTTTGAACACAGGCTTTGCGACTTGCGCCGCCATCATCAATTGGACTGCCATTTTGTGTAACAGTTTGCGTTACATTGCGGCAGATTGAAGTAACAGGCACATTAACAACGCGCATTTGCTGACTTGTAGTTTCATCAACAATTGTGATTTTTCCAGTTGCCTTTAGGCTGCTTAATGGTGCGTAACCAATTACTACGCCATTTTGCGCAACTGCCGCCCATGGGGTTTTGCTTGAAGTTCTTCCAAGAACGTCAACAATATCGCCCGTTCCAATACCGCCAACAGTTTTTGAAGTTGAAAGTGGTGATGCCTTAAGGGCAATATCGCGCGATGCAGAATATTGACCGCCCATTAAAATCAGACTTGAAGGCGCGCCAACATTTGGCGCGATGCGAACTGCTGCATTTGTGCTTTGGGTGTTTGAAATAACTTGTGTGTTGCCAGTAATTCCAGTTTCAGTATTAGTGAAAGTTGAATTTTGCCCCATTGCCAATGCGCGCTCACTATCAAGGGCAAGCTTTTCTTGGTCTTTGCGTTGCAAGCGGCAGCCAATATATGAACCAGCGGCACCACCAACGGCAGCGCCAATTACTGTTCCAACAGTTTTATTGTCTTTTGAAACTTTGTTACCAATTACACCGCCAACAACTGCGCCAATAATTGCGCCTGTTTGTTGTTTTTTTCCAG